>JAEEUY010000208.1 GCA_016290715.1 Bacteroidales bacterium | reverse complement strand
TTTGTAGCTAAAGACAGCACCATCAGCAAGGTTATTGAAGATCACTTTATTTTAATCCACATCAATTACAATCCCCGCCAAGCGGCAGATCAGGAGAAAGCCCTGCAAACCGCACAAATGCTCCAGCAATTAGGGAATCCTGCCCGTTTCGGATTCCCCGTGTTCGTGGTACTTGACGGGAACGGGAAAGTGGTACACATCCAAGATTCCAGCTTTTTGGAAGAAGGAAGTGGCTATAACCGGCAAAAAGTACTGCGCTTTTTTGAATGCTGGACTCCTAAAGCCGTTCATTCATCACCCCAATAAGCGTATTTTTAAGAAGTCTTGCGGACGCTAAGCTTATTTTTATACCTTTGCACATCCAAATCCAAATTATAATGAAAACGAAAATCAACCTTTTATTCATCGTTGTGATGATGTTTCTATTCTGCGCCCGCGCAGACGAGGGAATGTGGCTCCCCTACTCCATTAACGGACAAAATCTGGCAGATATGCAACGATTGGGCTGCAAGCTGACCGCAGAGCAAATTTTCAGTTTCAACCAACCCAGCCTGAAAGATGCCATCGTGCAATTTGGCGGTGGCTGCACCGGGGAACTGATTTCTGCCGAAGGGCTCCTGCTCACCAATCATCACTGTGGACTCGGTCAAGTACAGGCCCACTCCTCCGTAGAACACGACTACCTTCAAGAGGGTTTCTGGGCACGCAGCAAAGACCAAGAACTTCCCAATGAAGGTCTCACAGTTTCATTTCTAACTTATATAGAGGATGTTACGAAAGCCATTTTAGACGGTGTAACGGACAATATGTCTGAAGATGAACGCGATGCAAAAATCGAAGAAAATGGCAAGAAACTGATCAACGAACGCAAAGGGAAACGGGAAGTTGAGGTTGAAATCGTGCCTTTTTACCATGGAAACCAATACATTTTGTTTGTTTATGATGTGTATAAAGATGTGCGATTAGTAGCTTGTCCGCCTTGGGGTATTGGCAAATTTGGCGCTGACACCGACAATTGGACATGGCCCCGGCACAAAGGTGACTTTTGCATCTTCCGTGTTTATACGGCTCCCGACGGTTCCCCTGCGGAATACAGCAAAGACAATGTGCCGATGAAATCGAAACACTTTTTACCCATCTCCCTAAAAGGCATTGAACCAGGCGATTACACAATGATTTTGGGATACCCCGGCTCTACCGACCGCTACTCGTATTCTGGTTCTGTCAGAAACGTCATCGAACAGGAAGGCCCCGCCATCGTGGCCTGCCGCACCACCAAGCTGGAACAGTACCGCAAGCACATGGACGCAGACCCCGCCGTCTTCATCCAGTACGCCTCCAAGCAGGCCAGCGTCAGCAACTACTGGAAATATTACATCGGGCAGGTGAAACAACTCCAGCGCAACAAGGTTCTGGAGAAACGGCTCGAACAAGAGCAGACTTTCCGTCAGTGGGCAGCCCAGGACAAGGACAGAAAAGCCAAATACGACGGCATCTTTGAAGAGATGGACAAATACTGGGAGCACCAGTCACAATTCACCAAAGCCCTGATCTATTACCGTGAAGCCGGTTGGCGCGGCGGCGAAGCTGTCGCTTTCGCATTGAAATTCAGAGCGTTGAATTATGCTTTAGAGAACAAGGTCCCACAAGAAAAAATTAATGCCTATGCCCAAAAACTGAAAGCGGCGGCGCAGGACTTTTTCAAAGATTACAATAAGGAGCTGGACCGGGACGTGACCATTGCTCTGCTGAATCTTTTCTACAAAGATATTGACCGCAATATGCAGTGCGGCATCCTCAGAAAAGGGGATAAGACGGGCGGCGACTTCACCGCTTTCGTGAACAATGCTTTTGAAAAATCCATCTTTGTGGATGCCAACAAGTTGAATGCTTGGCTCGACCATCCGAAATCGCTTTCGAAAGACCCGATTTTCGATCTGATGTCTAACATTGTGGAAACCTACATCACACTCAGTGACATTGCCGACAAGGTGAGCTGCAGCCGCGCCGACCGCCTCTATATGGAGGGGTTGATGGAGATGCAGAATGACCGCAACTTCTATCCGGATGCCAATTTCACGATGCGCCTCACTTACGGCAGCGTACAGGACTGCCAACCTACCGACGGCGTAGAATACAGCTACATCACCACTCTTGACGGCGTGATGGAAAAATATGTTCCCGGCAACTGGGAGTTTGACGTTCCTCAAGACCTGATTAAACTATGGGAGAAGAAAGATTATGGCCGTTATGCCGACAAAAATGGCAATTTGGTTGTTAACTTCATCACCACCAATGATATCACAGGAGGCAACTCCGGCAGTCCCGTGATAGATGCAGAGGGCAACCTCATCGGCTTGGCCTTCGACGGAAACTGGGAAGCGATGAGCGGCGACATCTCCTTTGAGAACAAGGTGCAGCGCACCATCTGCATGGATGCCCGCTACTTGCTGTTCATCATCGACAAAATGGCAAATGCACAAAACCTGATGCAGGAGTTGAAAATTGTGGAATAATATAGATACCACTGAATTATGCCATTACGATGTGCTTTAGCAATTATCATTCCCTTATTATGCTTCCCCACCTGCCTCGGACAAAAGTTAGATACACTCCATTTTACTGACGATTCTTATGCTATAACAAACTTCTATTCTGAAAAATTGGATTCGGTATATAAACTTTGCAATGGGACAGCAGAAATAAGTGAAGAAACCATTTATAATATCATTCCGGCAACACCTGAAGAATTCCAGTTTTTTTGGCAAATAGACGACAAAGAAAAACGTTGGCGATGCATCACATTGAACAACGTCATTTTCTCAGAAGCCCTACTAAAGGGAGAAAACGCCTATATAAAGCGTTATGTGGGTGAATTAAAATGGGTTGATTCACAAACAAAAGTTTTGTATAACTTTATTGCCCGCCTAAAAATCAAATATCCATTTAAAGTAAAAAAATCAATCAAACAACAGTTTGACAAACAGAAAGCGAAAGATATTTTAGCAATATTACGGGATTACACACAGAAAATAAAAAAACAAGACCGTTATGTAAAAGTGGAAGTTGTTGAATAAAAGAATCCTATAATTGACTATTTTTGCGTTTTCATTAAATAAACCCCAAAAACCAATTTATAACATGAAAATTTACACAGTAGAAAATTTGCCCAATACCAATTATGAAGTATTGGGCGCTGTAACAGGAAGCACCATCCAATCAAAGAATGTTTTCAGCGACATCGGACAATCATTGAAAAATATTGTGGGCGGCGAACTCAAAGCATACACTCAGATGATGGAAAAGGCTCGCAAAATGGCCACCGACCGCATGATAGCCCAAGCCGAAGCGATGCAGGCAGATGCCATCATCGGGGTGCGCTACACCACTTCCGCAATCATGGCACAAGCAGCAGAAGTGTTAGTTTATGGGACAGCCATCCGCTATAAATAGATGGAATAATCCCCTTTAATCTTGTAGATGAAATTTTTAAAATTATGATTACTTACATTAAAGGCACGTTAGTAGAAAAAAATCCTGCATATATAGTAATAGAAACCGCCGGCGGCGTGGCATATTTTCTCCATATTTCACTCAACACCTTCTCTCAAATTAAAGACGAAAAAGAACTCAAACTGCTCACCCATTTTGTGGTTAAAGAGGATTCCCAATCTCTGTATGGCTTCTATGAAGAGGAAGAGAGAACCCTCTTCCGAATGCTCATCTCCGTGAATGGCATCGGTCCCAATACCGCTCTCCTCATCCTCTCCTCCCTTACCATTAGCGAAGTGGTGAATGCCATCTCTACCGAAAATGTACGCACCATACAAGCTGTAAAAGGCGTTGGTACCAAGACCGCCCAGCGCATCATTATCGACCTGAAAAATAAAATCGACAAAACATCTTTTACAAATCAAGATAATTTTTCATTCAACAACAATAATAATAAAATAGAAGCGTTATCTGCATTAGTTTCGTTGGGTTTCGCAAAAAATCCGGCAGAAAAAGTATTGGATAAAATTATCAAGGAAGGGGGAACGGATTTATCAATAGAGGACTTGATAAAAAGAGCATTGAAGTTATTATAAATCAGCAATTTGTAAAGTGACATTCTATTATAAGACTAAAAAATACATTCTCACACTCGCCATTGCTTTCGCATTCTACTCGTTGATTTGGGCACTCCCCACCCCCTCTTATCATCCATTGGTAGAGAAAATCGCAGCAGAAGATACGAAAATTGAGAATACTACAGAGGCAACCGATGATCCTGCCCAAATTTCAAGGGTGGAGATGATGGATACCTTCGCCTGGGATGTCGCCACCCCTACCCCACCCGACTCTTCCTTGCGCAGCCCTATCCCCGATTATGACAACAACCCATTAGGCGGAAATCCGTTTTACAGTCCTTTTCATTTAACCACTCCCGATTCGTATCATACCAATATTGAGTATGACCCGACCACAAACCAATATAATTTCCAAAATATGATTGGAAATACGCCTTTCGGGCCCTCCTCTTCCATGAGCGTACACGATTATATTGACTACGACCTGCAACAATCCATCAAGGATTATTGGCGCGAACGTGGAGCCTCCTATACCTCAGCAGCCAACCGCCGCGGCGGCGGACTGATTCCCCAATTGCACGTCGGCGGAGACCTCTTTGAAAGTATTTTTGGAAGCAACACCATTGATATACGCCCGTCGGGAAATGTGGAACTGATTTTTGGCGTATTGCACAACCGCAACGACAACCCCTCTCTTCCCGTAAAACAAAGAAAAGTTACCCAATTCAATTTCGATGAAAATATCCAACTCAATGCATTGGCAAAAATTGGTGACAAAATTGAGTTCAACCTCAATTATAACACCGAAGCGATGTTCGCTTTCGAAAATGAAATGAAGTTAAAATTTGAAGGAAAAGAGGATGATATTCTACAATTAATAGAGTTCGGTAACATTTCAATGCCCCTGAACAGCACTTTGATTACGGGTAGTCAGAGTTTGTTCGGAGTTAAGACACAACTCAAATTCGGGAAATTAATGGTTACCGCCGTAGCTTCGGAACAAAAATCTGAAACTCAAAATATTACAGTTAGCGGCGGCGCACAAACCAACGAATTCTATCTCAAAGCAGATGAGTACGAAGAAAATAAGCACTACTTTTTAAGCCAATTTTTCTACGACCATTACAACCAATACATGAGCACACTCCCTTTGGTAAGCTCGCCTATCGTTATCACCAAAATTGAAGTATGGCGCACCACCATCGGATCTGCTACCCAAAACAATCGTAATATTGTCGCATTCACTGATTTAGGTGAAGCGAATCCACAATTTGCAGGGTTCTCTGCCACTCCCGGCATTATGTATCCTTGCGATTCCATTAACAACTTAACCACTCTCATTGACACCTCCCTTTACCGCGATCTGGGAAGTGTAAACAACAATTTGCGCTCACGAGGGCTGACTTCCGGTGTGGATTACGAAAAGGTGGAAAGTGCACGACTTCTCTCCTCCTCTGAATATACTTTCAATAGCCAGTTAGGGTTTATCTCCTTGAATACCGCCCTGACTTCCGACCAAGTATTGGCAGTAGCGTTCCAATATACCATCATTGGAGATAACCATGTGTATCAGGTAGGAGAATTCTCCAATGAAGTAAGCGCCCCTAATTGCCTTAGAGTTAAGCTCTTAAAAAGTACAACATTAAATACGCGATCTCCTTTGTGGAAATTGATGATGAAGAACATCTACAATTTGGGGGCTTATCAGGTTTCTAACGAAGATTTCATTCTCAATATCTTATATACAGGTGATGACGAAGGAATCCCTAACGGCTTTTTCAATTTGGGAGATCAACGCGGCATTCCATTGATTCGCTTAATGGGATTGGATCGTATGAACAAACAACAGGATCCCACCCCCGATGGTATCTTTGATTTTATGGATAATGCTTCCACGCAAGGCGGCACCATTAATTCAAACAATGGTAAGATTTTCTTCCCCACCGTGGAGCCTTTCGGTAAAGATTTGCGCGCAGTACTCACCAATCCCGAATATGCCGACCGATACGCTTTCGACTCCTTATATACCACTACCAAGACTTTAGCACAGCAATATACCGCCAAAAACAAGTATTATTTGGAGGGAAGCTATAAATCCAGCTACGGCTCCGAAATATACCTCAATGCCATGAACATTCCCGAAGGCTCGGTGAAAGTGACGGCAGGAGGACTGACACTTACCGAAAATGTTGACTATACGGTCAATTATAGTATGGGAACCGTCAGCATTATCAACCAAGGCGTTCTCAACTCCGGTACCCCCATCAATATCTCCTTAGAAAATCAGTCCAATTACAATATGAAAGACCAACGTATGTTTGGTTTGAATTTGGACTATATGTTCAGTGATAATTTCAACATTGGCGCTACGGTTTTAAATCTCAATGAAAGACCCCTCACTCAAAAGGTCAACTATGGCGATGAGCCCATTAACAATACCATTTGGGGCATGAATTTCAACTACAAGACCAAAGTTCCGTTTGTTACGAAAGCTATCGACTTGCTGACTTTCCATAGTACAACCGCAGAATCAAATCTGCAGTTAGAGGGGGAATTTGCCCACTTTATCCCCGGACATTCGCGTGCGATTGGCAAGGAAGGGACCACCTATATTGACGACTTTGAAGCGACCAAATCAACCGTTGACTTGCGCTCTATTCACAAATGGTCGTTGGCATCCACGCCTCAAAAACAGCTGCAAATGTTTCCGGAAGCGATGGGGTCTGACAGCGACCCTGCCCGCCGCCAATTAGCGTATGGCTACAATCGCGCCAAATTCTGCTGGTACATTATTGATCCTATCTTTTACCGAAACAACAACGCCACGCCATCAAATATCACCGACGCCGACCAATCGGCTACTTACGCGCGCGAAGTGTTTGAAACCGAATTATTCCCCTATAAAGAGACCGCAAACGGCACCCCTACCAACATTTCCGTCCTGAATCTTGCCTTCTATCCTTCGGAAAGAGGTCCTTATAACTATGATGTGGATGGCAGTGAGGGATTATCCGCAGGTTTGAATATTGATGGTACGCTGAATGATCCTGCCTCCCGTTGGGGTGGTATTATGCGCGAAATGGACAATACCGACTTTGAATCATCTAATTATGAGTACATTGAGTTTTGGATGATGGATCCATTCATTGATCATCCCACCCATAGCGGAGGCAAACTGTATTTCAATTTAGGGGATATTTCCGAAGATGTATTAAAAGATGGTAAAAAGTTCTTTGAAAACGGGCTCCCTGCCGACGGCGGTGACGAAAATGTGGAATTTACTGTTTGGGGACGTATTCCTACCACCCAAATGATTGTTACCGCTTTTGACAACGATGACAATGCACGCCAACATCAAGACGTGGGATATGACGGTTTGGCTTCTTCACGCGAACAAATCTTCTTCAAAGAAACCTATCTTGATAAAATTGAAGCCATCTACGGCGTGGGAAGCGGTGCTTACGCACAAGCCATTGCCGACCCCTCCGCCGACGATTACCACTACTTCCGCGGCAGCGACTACGACGCAAGCAATGTTAAGATTCTTGACCGCTACAAATACTACAACAACCCTGAAGGCAACTCTCCTACCAATAGCCAAAGTTCGGAATCTTACCCCACCTCTGCTACCAACATCCCAACTATGGAAGACGTGAACAACGACAATACTTTAAGTGAAGACGAAAAGTATTACCAATATGTCATTGACCTGCGTCCCGACAAAATGAATGTTGGAGAAAATTATATCAATGATATTTACGAAGCCGTTCCGGAGCCACTTCCCGACGGCAGCCGCCCCACCACCAAATGGTATCAATTTAAGATCCCCATCAAGAACCCTGACAAGGTGGTAGGTAATATTTCCGGATTCAACTCTATCCGTTTCATGCGTCTCTTCATGCGCGAATTCTCCGAACCAATCATCTGTCGTTTAGCTACTTTTGAATTGGTGAGAAGCGATTGGCGCACCTATAATATGAATTTGATGGAAGATGGTGATTATCTGCCATCCCAAGGAAATGGGGAAACCTCCTTCAATGTTTCCAGTTTGAGCTATGAAGAGAATGGAAACCGCACCCCTATCCCCTATGTCTTGCCTCCGGGAATCGAACGGGAACAAGGATATGGAAGCACCAACGTTTATTATACCAATGAACAGACGTTGACCATGAAGGTGCAAAATTTAATGGATGGCGATGCACGTGCCATTTACAAAGCCACCAAATACGATTTACGCAAATTCAAGAAATTGAAAATGTTCATCCATGCTGAAAAAGTGAATGAAACAGACCTTCTTAATAAAAACGACATTACCGTATTTATTCGTTTAGGTTCCGACTTCGTGGAAAACTATTACGAATATGAAATTCCCGTTGACATCACGCCGTGGTACTGCGGCAAAGATGAACTTGTAATCTGGCCTGAAAACAATCAGATGGAAATCATTTTGGATTCTTTGGTCAATGTAAAACAAGCCCGAAATATTGAGGTGCGCCAAGGCACTCACGTTAGTGCCAAAATACCTTATACCGTGGAAGTTGGTGGAAATAAGATAACGGTAGTCGGTACCCCTAATCTGGCTGATGTGGCAACCATTATGATTGGTGTCCGCAACCCTAAAAAGAAATCATTGGGCGACAACGACGATATGTTGAGCAAATCGGCAGAAATATGGGTCAACGAATTGCGATTGTGTGATTTTAACGACAAACAGGGCTTTGCTGCTTTGGCAAGAATGCGCTTGAACTTGGCCGACATCGGAGACATTACCCTATCCGGAACGTACTCCACCCCGGGATTTGGCAGTCTCGACCAATCCATTACCGAACGTCAGGAAGAAACATTATACAATATTGACTTTGCCACCAATATTGAAATGGGGAAAGTATTATTCCCCGAAAAATGGAATATCCGCATCCCTCTCCACTACGATCTCTCTGAAAATGTAGCCCTTCCTGAATATAATCCGCTCAACCCGGACGTGAAATTAAAGGAAGACCTCAAAACATACGAAACCAAAGCTGAACGCGACTCCATTCGCAGAATGACTAATGACTTCGTTCGCCGCCAAAATGTGAACATTATGAATGTTCGTAAAGAACGTAACTTCGACAAACCCATCAAAATCAGACCTTGGGATATTGAGAACTTCGATTTCTCCTATGCTTACTCTGAAATGAAAAGCCATAATGTAGATGTAGAATTTGATAATGAATACAGCCACGTGGGTGAATTAGGGTACTCCTTCAACTACAACCCTAAAAATATCCGACCTTTTGCTAAAGTGAAATGGATGAAATCGAAATGGTTACAAATTATCCGTGACTTCAACTTCTATCCGATGCCCAAGATGTTCACCTTTAGAACCAATATCACACGCGAACTGAACGAATTCAAATACCGCCCCAAGAGCAAGGGCAATGTTATCATTGACACCAGTTTTGTCAAGACATTCGATTGGACCCGTAATTATGCCTTGCGCTGGGATATATCCCAAGGATTGAAATTTGAATATACAGCGGCGGCGGCAGCGCGCATTGATGAACCGGAAGGATTGATTGACACCCGCACCGAACGCGACTCTGTATGGCGTTGCTTTGGTCAGGGCGGCCGTATCAACACTTTCCAACAACGGTTTGACGCTTCTTATCAAATACCTATCAACAAAATCCCACTATTTAACTGGATTACCGCTTCCGCACGTTATAGTTCCACCTACGATTTCACATCTTCCTCCCTATCACTCAAATATTTAGGGAATACTATCGCCAACTCCCAAACTTTCCAAGCAAACGGGAATGTCAACTTCGTAAATCTTTATAATAAAGTTCCTTATTTCAAAAAAGTAAACCAAGGCAGTTCCGGTAACTCTAAAGGCAAGAATAACAGCAAAATGCAACTCAACCAGAAAAAGCAAGCGGATGACGAGTCCTCCAAAGATTCGGATGGTGATAAAGATAAGAAAAAAGGCAAAAAGAAAGATGGAAAAGACTCTGTTAAAGTAAATTATGGAAAAATAATCTTAGATGGAACTGTACGTTTCCTCATGATGCTTCGCAACGTTTCCTTGAGTTATAGCACTGGTAATGGCATTACCATGCCAGGGTATATGTACTCTCCTAATCTTATTGGTCTTAATTTCTTAAATGGTTCTCCGGGCTTCGCTTTCGCCTTCGGAGGTCAAACAGATATCCGTCATATTGCATCTGAAAAAGGGTGGCTTTCAACCGACACCCTGATGAATTATCCTTACCAGGAAAAACACAATCGGGTCATTAACTTCAGAGCCACCGTCGAACCATTTAAAGATTTCCGCATTGATGTAACCGCCAACAGAAATGAAAGTGAAAGCTTTACCGAATATTATCGTGCCAACGCCAATGGGGAATTCAACTCCTACTCTCCACAAACAACAGGCAACTTCTCCATCACACAATTCGGATTAGGAAGATTCTTCACAAATGGCAACGAACTATTCGAACAGTTCAAGGCGTGCCGATTTGAGTTGGCACAACGAATCTCTGCCTTGAATCCCAATTCGGAGGGCGTAATCGATTCAACAGGCTACCCTGTCGGATACGGAGCATTATCTCAAGAAGTGCTCACTGCCGCTTTCTTATCCACCTACGGCGGCAAAAACAGTGCAACCGTTGATGTCAGTTCGCCATTCCCAAAAATCCCACTGCCCAACTGGCGACTGAACTACACCGGCTTTACCAAAATCAAAGGAGTCAATAAGTATTTCCAAAGTTTAAGCCTTTTACACGCTTATACTTGTGTATATAATATTGGAAACTATACCTCCAATATGCTTTATACAGAAGATGCCAACGGCAATCCTAATGCCCGCGATTTAAACGGAAACTTCATTCCCGTTCGTGAAATTGGACAAATTACTATTTCTGAACAACTGAACCCTCTTATTGGGTTTGACATGACCTTGAAAAACAGTTTGATGATCAAAGTGGAATACAAACGCAACCGCAATACTTCATTGAGTTTCGCCAATAACCAAATTACCGAAACAACTTCCAATGAATTTGCCTTCTCCGCCGGCTACCGCATCAAAGACATTACCATCGGATTCATCTTTTCAGGAATGAAACGCCAAATCAAGAGCGATCTGAATTTAAGTCTCTCTTTCGCTGTAAAGGATAATCAAACCATCTTGCGGAAAATTGCAGAAAACGTCAATCAAGTGTCTGCAGGCTCCTTGGGAATAACCATTAACTTCGCAGCCGATTACCAATTAAGTCAAATGATTGGCTTAACCCTATACTACGATCATCAAATCAATCGTCCTTATATTTCACAAACCTATAACAACATGAATCTGGAAGCTGGAATAAAAGTACGATTGATGTTAACTCAATAGTTATGCAATATGTAGTCATTGGCGGAGTCGCTGGTGGAGCGACTGTTGCCGCACGTTTAAGAAGATTGGATGAAAATGCTTCCATTCTCTTATTTGAAAAAGGAGCCTATATTTCTTATGCCAACTGCGGACTTCCCTACTATATTGGAGACACCATACCTGAAAGAAACAGCCTTTTTCTACAAAATCCCACCACTTTTGGCAATAGATTTAATGTTGACGTACGTGTACGTTCAGAAGTAACATCCATTGACAAAGAAAAAAAATGCATAACCTACACACAATTAGACACCCATAAAATTTTAACCGTTCCCTACGACAAATTGGTTTTATCTCCAGGCACCACCCCTGTTTTCCCACCTATCAAGGGAATTAACCTCCCGAATATCTTCACTTTAAAAGATGTAAACGATACTGATGCCATTAAAAGTCATTTAAGCAAACATACAGGCAATTCCAGAAAAACAGCCGTTGTAGTTGGTGCAGGGTTCATTGGATTGGAAATGGCTGAAAATCTGCACAAAATAGGAATGAAAGTGGTGATAGTTGAAAAAGCCGCTCACGTAATGCCTACCATAGATCCTGAAATTTCCCTTACCCTCCAACAGCATCTCTTAGAAAAAGACGTTCAAATCTACACCGAGAATGCAGTCGCCTCCTTTCAAGCTGAAGGAGGAAAAACGGCGGTTCATTTGGAAAAAGGGGAAGTCATCACTGCTGACTTCATTTTGATAAGTGTGGGTGTAAAACCACTAACCACATTGGCACGACAAGCGGATTTAACCATAGGGAAAACTGGAGGCATTGCGGTTAATGAGTATATGCAAACATCTGATCCTCAAATATATGCTATTGGAGATGCCGTAGAAACAACGAACCCCATTACAGGCCAGAAGCAGCTCTGCTTTTTAGCAGGACCAACAAACAAACAGGCACGAATTGCTGCCAATAACATGGTGATGGGTAACAACCAACAATATGCGGGGGCAATAGCAACGGCCGTTGCCAAAGTGTTCGACATGACCATAGGCAGCACCGGACTCTCCGAACAACAACTACAGAAATTACAAATCCCCTACCTTACTTCCATCACACACACAGCTTCCCATGCCACCTATTTTCCCGGAAACTTTCCTATCAGCATCAAAATACAATTTGACCCTCAAACAGGCAAATTATTAGGTGCCAGCGCTATAGGAAAAACTGGAACGGACAAACGGCTTGACATATTAGCCACCACCATCGCCCACGGCGGAACCATCTACAATCTCACCGATTTCGACCACGCTTACGCCCCGCCATTCTCCTCCGCCAAAGATGCCATAACCAATGCCGGCTACGTGGCCCAAAACATGATGGAAAAACAAGTATTCCCTATCCAATGGTATGAACTGCAAGAGATGCTAGCACATAAAAATGAGCATTACTTCCTGCTCATCGACGTACGCAGTCTGCTCGAAAACAGAGCCGGCACTATCAAAGGAGCCGTTAACTATCCTTTGGACGAACTGCGTGAATACCTTGATGATATTCCTACCGACAAACCCATTGTGGTGTTCTGTGCCATTGGACTACGCGGGTACATCGCCTCCCGAATCTTACTTCAAGCAGGGTTTTCCAAAGTTTATAACCTTGCTGGAGGCATTAAAACCTACCGTACCTGCACACAATTTTCTTATAATCAGTAAACTGCTCTTCCATAGTATTTTACAAATAACATCTTCTGTAATCAAGGAAGATATTCTTAACCATTCACCTTTGAAAAAATCTTTTGCACCAAGCCTTTTGATGCAAAAAATTAAGTAAATTTGCAGCCTTGAACAGAAAAAGGCAAGGAAGAATGAGTGAGAATACTGACACCAAAATTTACGGAGAAGACAACATTATTACCTTAACATGGAACGAACACATTCGCCGTCGGCCGGGAATGTATATCGGTAAATTAGGCGATGGATCCGCCCATGATGATGGTATTTACGTTTTGCTCAAAGAAGTAATCGACAACTCCATTGATGAGTTTATGGAAGGCTACGGCCGTACGATTGACATTTCCATCAAAGAGAGGAAAGTAATCGTCAGAGACTACGGACGCGGAATTCCTTTAGGGAAAATGGTCAAAGCCGTATCGGATATTAATACAGGAGGCAAGTACGATGACAAATCCTATAAAAATTCGATTGGGCAAAATGGCGTGGGTGTAAAAGCTGTGAATGCCTTATCCTCGTTTTTCCAAGTACAATCCATCCAGAATGGGAAACGCAAAGTCGCAGAATTCTGTTGTGGAGAGTTGGTCAACGAATCAGAAATAGAAGAATGCAATGAAAGAACTGGCACCTTGACCTCCTTTCTTCCCGATGACAGACTATGTGAGAATTTTCACTGGTATAACGAGTACATTGAAAAGATGTTATGGAATTATACCTACCTTAACCGCGGACTTGTCATCAATTTCAACGGAAAGAAATTCTTATCCAAGAACGGGCTTACCGACCTCCTGCTCAACAATGTTGACAACGAAGAAATGCTGTATGCGCCTATCCATTTACAAGATGCACGGTTTGAATTTGCTTTGGTGCACACCACCCGCACCCACGGGGAAGAGTACTACTCATTTGTAAACAGTCAAAATACAACTCAAGGAGGGACACACCAAAATGCCTTCCGCGAAGCATTGGTCAAAACATTCAGGGGATTTTTCCAAAAAGAATTTGACCCCAGCGACATCCGTACCGGAATTGCAGCCGTCATCTCCATCAAAATCACAGAACCCGTTTTTGAATCCCAAACCAAAACAAGGTTGGGATCTTTGCTAATGGAAAAAGATGGACAAACCGTGCGAAATTATGTCAATGATGTGGTAGGCAAATTGTTGGATAATTATCTGCACATGAATAGCGAAGTAGCAGAAATTATCCGTCAGAAGATTCTCAAATCGGAAGCCGAGCGAAAAGAGATTTTAAACATTCGCAAAGGGAATAAGGAAATCCAGAAAAAAGTAAGTCTAAACAACAGCAAATTAAAAGATTGCAAATATCACTTCAATGTAAATAACAACAGCGAAGGCATCAATTCCACCATCTTCATTACGGAGGGACTCTCTGCTTCGGGATCCATCACCACTTCCCGTGACCCTCGTACACAAGCTGTTTTCAGTATGCGCGGGAAACCCCAAAATATCCTCAAGAAATCAGAAATATACAAAAATGAGGAGTTGAACCTGCTCAATGCCGCCCTCAATTTGGAAGAAGGATTGGAGGGATTGCGCTACAACAATATCGTGATCGCCACCGATGCGGATGTAGATGGCATGCACATCCGACTTCTGCTTCTCACCTATTTCCTAAACTACTATCCCGATGTGGTGCGCAGCGGACATGTCTATATTCTTCAGACTCCCTTGTTCCGCGTACGAAACAAACAAAAAACACTCTATTGTTACAGTGATGAGGAAAAATTAAATGCCATTAAACAATTAGGCGGGAAACCGGAAATAACCCGCTTTAAAGGGTTGGGGGAAATTTCGCCGTCCGAATTCAGCAACTTCATCGCAAAATCCATGCGCCTCGAACCTGTTGTCCTTGAAAAAAGCACTAAAATAGCTGATATGCTTGAGTATTATATGGGAAACAATAGCAAAGAACGTCAGCAGTTTATCATTGATAACCTACGGGAAGAGATTGACGAAATTACTGAAGATTAATATGTTACGCCATATTCACAAAGTATTTATTAAAAAAAATTAAATATACGAATAATGAAATACGATTTAATAGTTATTGGAAGTGGTCCTGGCGGATACGTGGCCGCCATTCGGGCAAGTCAGTTAAACATGAAAACGGCCATCGTAGAACGTGCCGAATTAGGCGGAATCTGCTTGAATTGGGGCTGCATTCCCACCAAAGCATTACTTAAATCCGCACAAGTTTTCAATTATATGAAACACGCTGAAAACTATGGCATTACACTTGATTCCCCCGCACAACCAAACTTTGAAGCCATCGTCAAACGCAGTCGTACCGTAGCTGAAACGATGAGCAAAGGAGTGCAATTCCTGCTGAAGAAAAACAATGTGGATGTCATCAATGGTTTTGGCAAATTAGTAAAAGATAAAAAGGTAGAAGTTACGAAAGACGATGGTAGTGTGGAACTTTACGAAGCTGACCACATTATTTTGGCTACTGGAGCACGATCCAAGGAATTGCCTCATATTAAACAAGATGGCAAAAAAATCATCGGATACCGACAAGCGCTTACACTGCCTAAATTACCGGAATCCATGGTAGTGATGGGGTCGGGTGCCATTGGTAGCGAGTTCGCCCACTTCTACGCTTCGTTGGGAACCAAAGTAACCATTGTTGAGTTTTTACCCAATTTGGTTCCCGTTGAAGATGAAGAGATTTCCAAACAATTGGAGCGGGCATTTCGCAAAAACGGCATAAAAGTGATGACCTCCTCTTCGGTAGAACGTGTGGACTTCCGCGATGACCAATGTATCGTTACTGTAAAAGATGCAAAGGATAAAATCACTGAAATAGAAACAGAAATCGTGCTTTCGGCCGTCGGTGTAATAACCAACATAGAAGGTATCGGATTAGAAGAGTATGGTATTGCTGTTGAAAGAACCAAAGTGGTGGTTGACGACTACTATCGCACCAATCATGAGGGAATCTATGCCATCGGTGACATTGTGCATGGGCCGGCTTTAGCCCATGTAGCCAGCCACGAGGCGCTCATCTGCGTTGAAAAAATTGCAGGATTGAATCCCCAACCGCTTAATTACAGCAATATACCAGGCTGCACCTATACTACCCCTGAAATTGCCTCTGTAGGCCTAACCGAGAAGAAAGCCATCGAAGCCGGCAAGGAGATTCTCATCGGCAAATTCCCTTTCACTGCTTCGGGCAAAGCTACCGCTTCCGGTAACAGAGATGGTATGGTGAAGATGATTTTTGATA
>JAEEUY010000207.1 GCA_016290715.1 Bacteroidales bacterium | reverse complement strand
ATCATCCTTTTTGACCTTGTACCCATCCCATTGGGCAGATGTGAAAGCCCAAAGAATTTTTTTTGAATTCATGAAAAATGATGGCGAAAAATGCTAACTTTGCAACGTGATTCTTTTGGCAGTTTGTTTTCGGCTTCGCAAAAGCCAATAAGTTCACATCTTTTATCTAAATAAATAATTAAGAAGTCTTTATTAAAATTTATGACAATGGAAAAATATGTTTGTTCGATTTGCGGTTATGTTTACGACCCGATGGTAGGTGACCCTGACAGCGGAATTGCGTCTGGCACTGCTTTTGAAGATATTCCTGATGATTGGGTATGTCCTTTGTGTGGTGTTTCAAAAAGTGATTTTGAAAAAGTAAAATAACTCATATTATATAATATGTATCAAAAAAGAGAAATCGCCGACAAGGTTTTTTATGTTGGTGTAAATGACAGACAAAAGCACCTGTTTGAAAATTATCTTCCCCTTCCACATGGAGTTAGCTATAATTCTTATCTTATTGTAGATGAAAAGGTTGCATTGTTGGATACGGTTGACCTTTCTTTTTCCGATCATTTTATCTCACAAATAGAATCCCTCCTGAACGGTCGTCCGGTTGATTTTTTGGTCGTTCATCACATGGAACCCGACCATGCCGGGTCTATCCGTTTGCTGAAAACGCGCTATCCGCAAATGAAATTGGTCGGCAACAAAAAAACTTTCGACTTTTTGAAGGGTTATTTCAATATAGATGCCGACTTGATTGAAGTGGCAGAAGGGGATAGTTTGTCGTTGGGGAAGAAAAAACTGGTCTTTTATATGGCTCCCATGGTGCATTGGCCAGAGGTGATGGTTAGTTATGAACCGGAGAGCCAAACTCTGTTTTCTGCCGATGCTTTCGGCACCTTTGGCGCGTTGAACGGAAGCTGTTTCGATGATGAGTTGAATCTGGATTTCTTCTGGGATGAGATGCGCAGATATTATGCCTGCATAGTGGGCAAATTCGGGATGCCTGTGCAAAATGCCCTGAAGAAGTTGTCGGCACTGCCGATAAAGACAATCTGTTCTTTGCATGGTCCCGTATGGCGTGCGCAACTTGAAAAAGTGGTGGCTTTGTACGACCGGTGGAGCAGGTATGAAACGGAGCCGGGCGTGGTGATTCCTTTCGGCTCCATGTATGGTAATACGCAAACATTGGCGGAAGCTGTCGCTGAGGGAGTGGTTGCCGGTGGTTTGCAAAACGTGGTTATCCACAATGTTTCCAAAACGGATGCCTCTTTTATTCTCGCGGACATTTTCAAGTATAATGGCTTGATTGTGGGAAGTCCTACTTATATGGGAGAAGCGTATCCATTGGTGGATGCATTGTTGACAAAAATAAAAGAACGGGGTGTCAAGCATCACGTTTATTCCTGTTTCGGTTCCTATTCATGGGCTACGGGAGCAGTGAAACGGATGACAGAATTTGCTGAGGCTATGAAGTGGGAAGTGGTGGGTGCGCCTGTTGACAATAAATTCGCTCCTACAGAAGATGCTTTGCAAAAATGTTTCCAATTGGGGAAAGAGGTGGCTCAAGCCTGTTTGAAGATGAAGGAATAAATCTTTTATTGCCTATTTTCAAATTATGGAGAATGAGTGAATTGCATTTTTTTTAATTTTTTTATTGACGAAAAACCATTGTATTAAAAAAAAATGTATTTTTGCAACCGATTTAGCGGGGTAGAGCAGTGGTAGCTCGTCGGGCTCATAACCCGGAGGTCGTAAGTTCGAGTCTTGCCCCCGCTACGAATCAGCTCAATGCTTGATCGGGAGCTTAGCTCAGTTGGTTTAGAGCATCTGCCTTACAAGCAGAGGGTCACAGGTTCGACTCCTGTAGCTCCCACCAAAAATGAAGAGACCGACTATGAAATTATTTTTCAGTCGGTCTTTTTTTATGTCTAAAATTTCATTTTGTTCCATCTCAAACAGCCTAACAGCCATCGGGGAAGTGGTTTGGCAGCATCTCTTTGCTGAAGGTTTATATACCACCCTAATTTTTTGATTACAGGTATTTTGTGAGTTTCAACGAATTCGATGAGTGTGCCGTCAGGGTCTTCTATGTAGGTGAAATGTCCGGAAGCGTCGCCCATATCAAAACGTACATTGCCTGGACAGCTATCCACGGTGAACGGGAATCCTTTCTCTTTGCAGAATATTCCCAATTCTTTCATATTGGCAACATCCATACATAACTGTATATAGCCGGGATCTCCCCAAAAACGACCTTCAAAGATCTTGCGGGGTTGCCGGTCCAAGGCAACCACTAATTCGATATAACTTTTTCCCAGCAGTTCGGAAAAGGCACCTTTCCGTGGTTGGCTGTGGGTGAGCAGTACGCGACGGTAGGTTTCGCTGCTGCCTGCCATCATCGACCAGTCATCAAAGGTTCCGGTTTGGTCATAAACAATTTCATCATAGCCGAGAATATCCCGGTAAACAGTCAGTGAGCGCTCAATATCGGTAACGCCGATAAGTACGCCCAGTGCGCCGCCCGACAGTCGTTTCATATCGCGATAGACGGCAGGAAACTCAACCACTTGGAAGGTGTTTTTCCACGGGTCTTCAATCCAAAAGGTTTTTGTTCCATCAGGGGCGGTGGTTAATGCACTGATTTTATGATATTTGCTACCAATCTCGTGATGAAATTTTTCAGCATTCAAACATTTTATTTTCATGGCAAAAATGCCAAGGTCTCCGATGTTGATGGTGAAAGGCACGGGTTGGGGTTTGCGCTCGGAGTATTGCCAGATCTCAAATCCGCCGCCGCCCTGCAGGTTGATGGTAATACAAGCATGACGTTTTTGAGGGGAATTACCCGTATAAGGAAGCATTCTCTCTGCTATGGTATCGTCTTCCAAAATTTTGACATTCATCTGGAACATTTCGGCATACCACTTCCATGATTCAGTGAAGTTTTCAGTTCCCACACCTACTTGTTGTATTCCTGATATTAAAAACATATACAATGATTTTTAGCAAACACGCTACATTGAACTTACTTTTCTCGCTAATATTGCACACAAGCCAGGAAAAAAGCGTTTGATGTATGCCATCAGTAGTTCGGTGCTGCCCACCAATACTTCCCGTTTGCGATGGTATATGGCATGAACAATTTTATCGGCTGCTTTTTCAGGAGTGATTCCATTGGCTTGTCCGGCATCCATTTTGCCATGCTGTTTCCCTCCTTTGTCTAATGCATAAAAAGATATGTTGGTGCGTACTCTTCCCGGGCATACCAAGGTAACACGCACATTTTGGTCGTAGTATTCCGCATGTAATGATTCAAAAAAGCCGTATAGTGCATGTTTGGCCGAGCTGTAGGCACACCTCAATGGGAATCCGAAACATCCGGCAATGCTGGTAGTAACTGCAAATTGTCCGCCACCATTTTCTAACATTTTGGGCAACAGTGTTTTGGCGATGATAACGGGGGCATAATAATCAATATCCATAATTTTACGAATCATGGATATCTCTGTGTCTATAATGGTTGTGCGCTGACTGATTCCCGCATTGTTGTACATCACATCAATATGTCCGAAATGTTGCCATGCCTGTTCCATCAGTGCAGGAAGGTTTTCCAAATCCGAAAGATTGTAGGGGAGCGTTTCCACTTCAGGGGCACCGAGTTGGAGGCAGCGGTTTTTCACCTCTTGCAGTTTGTCTTCCTCCAAGGCAATGAGTATGAGTTTGGCATTTTCTTGTGCGAAACGGTAAGCGGTAGCCTCTCCAATTCCAGAAGATGCACCAGTGATGCATACAACTTTGTTTTTAAATTTTTTCATAGATTGAAGTCCAATGCTTAATTTTTAATGATCCGCTCTTGCAGTCTGTCGAATCGCATATTTTCAGGAATGGCATAATAGTGGCCATTCTTTTCAATAAAAAATTCATGATTATAATATAGGATATTGATGTTTTGAATATCTAATCCCTTGAT
>JAEEUY010000206.1 GCA_016290715.1 Bacteroidales bacterium | reverse complement strand
CACTTCCGCCGACACTGCGCACCAACGCTGTTTTTCCAATTTCCAAATCCTTGAGTGTCATGTCTGTACTCTTTCCGTTCTCTGATTTGCAAAGGTAGAACAATTATAAATGTAAAACCATCCCCATTTGTGGGGATTTTTTTTCGTGGCTCATCACCTTTTGTCCACTTTTATATCGTCCGATTTTAGGGGAGGCTTACAGACAATTGACAATGGACAATGGACAATTGACAATTGGAAAAAGCGACAACCACTCCACCGGAATTGGGAAACAGCTGGCCAGAGGGATGGATTACCCATGGTTTGCCTGAAGAGGATAATATGTTATGAATTAGTTTCATACTAACGACTATTGGACAAAATTCTGGATTAATTTATATTTTCAACCGTTCATTTTTCTTCATCGGTTAGCACCCAGAATCTCGTGTTCCCGATTTGAGAATAAGAAGGGAACACTTTTGACTTGAATTCCTGCTGTTTTGCGTCTTTCAGTACGGTATCCCTTTGGTAAATAATCTTCCAGCCATCATGCGATTCAAAAACGTAGAACCCGAATTTGAAAAATTGCATCTCGTATATATTATACCCATTTGTAATTTCACGCAGATATTTGCAAACCTTGTTTATATGTGGCTGAAATGAATCCTTTTCTATACCCCAGCATCTGCAAAGAAGGGTGGTATCAACAACATCTTCTTTATGAATAGGATCTGCCGAATCAAATCTGTAATAGTTTAAATAGTATGGCCTGTACCAAGTTCCTGTATCGTATAGCAGATGATAGGCGTTGATATCATCTTCGGGGCGCATTCTTCTTGCACACCAACCGTACAGAATAGTGTCATTCAATATCTTATCAACTACTGTCAGGTGTTCCACGAATTGCATGCAAGTTTTATTTTCTGATTGGGTGTAAGTACACACTCTACATGAAACAGAAAATAATCCAATTAATCCGATTATTGCTGCAACTATTTTTTTCATAAAGCTGTCTCCTGTTTTTTAATGACTATATAAAATATTTTATTTTGGATATTATCCTTATCCATATTTTTATCTTTTATATCTTCATCGCTACATGACACAAATCTTTCACACCAACGTTCATCCGCGAATATAAATTTTGTTGCGTACGTACCATCGCTTCCTTTAATCATACCAATATTATTTACGCCTGGTAGTTTTTTCTCAAAGTATCCATTTTGTGAAAAAACCAATGTGTCCATTCCCGTCGGATCCACATACTACACCGGGTTGTTCGCGCAGTAGGCATACGGGGTCATCCAGAAGTACTTCTCGAACATGGGGTCACGGCTTGTGAACACCGGCGGTTTGTAGTATCTTGCTTCGTAATAGTACATGCCGGTTTCCTCGTCCAACTCCTTGGCGTTGAAGGCATATTTGGGAAGGATGTTGCTGTAGAAGTTTGCGTTGTACTCGGTTGTGATTTCACCAACCTGCGGCGTAACAGAAAAAATCCGTTTTCCATAGCAAGGCAGCGGCGCAGAACGATGCGAGCGAAGCGGATTGCGTCGTTCCGCCAGCTGGCGCGCGTAATGGACAGGATTTTTTCCCCCGCCGCGAAAGGCTCTTTCTTTTGCTTCTGTTACCTTCGGTGAAGTTTGCTCTCGCTCGAAAAAATGAACAAGTTCTTTTTTGCTCGCTTGCCGCAAACTTTCTTTGAGCCAACAAAGAACGTTTTCCGATAGTGAGAGCGGAATACAAGCTTGCTTGGATTTCGCCGAACGTAGGAAAACTTCTCCGAAGGAAAAATGAAGAGAAGATGTTTTCATAACCGTTTCAAAATCGTTCCGCATGGCTTATAAAATCACTTCAACAACGCAAAAAATTTCATATTATTGTGGCCTCCGCCGCAACCTTCCCGCTGCTGTTAGGAATCGGGATTGCACCCAATCTCCCGCATCCGGCCATTTCCGCTTCAAAGCCATTTTATGCAGCTCCTTGTTTTTCATGTCTTTTAAACATCACTGTTTTTTCAAAACTATTTT
>JAEEUY010000205.1 GCA_016290715.1 Bacteroidales bacterium | reverse complement strand
TGGATTTTTTTTTCTTGAGTGATTTCCAAAGGAAAATTGCGTTATCTTTGTATGCTGTTTCAAATGGATGATAATTATTATAATTTATTAATAATCAATTAAATAAATTCTATGAAAAGATTTATATTATTGTTATCTGTTGTATCGTTGGTTTTCTCCTCATTTTCCCAATCTGTGGAGAGTGGAAACGAATCTGAGGATATTTCTTGGAAAAATACATTTCCTCGTCATGAAATCCAATTGGGTTTTGGCGATCCTCTGTATGCCTATATGGTGAATCCTACGCAAAATGTTTTTTATGTGAACTTTGAAACGGATATGGATTATTGGTTTGCTGACAAACAATCCCCTTCTCCCATTTATTTGGTTACCAGCACCCATGCTCTTTCATACAAATATAGGGCTTGCAAGTGGTTGTGGGTCGGCGGAACGGTTACCTATACCGCTTTTGCCTCTTTCGATTTGGTCAACGATATGCGGAGAAGCATCCATTATATCACCATTGCGCCGGAAGTGCGTTTTTCTTATCTTAATAAGAGAATAGTTACCCTTTATTCGGGTTTTAACTTGGGTATCGGAATCAAGTGCGGTGAGATTACTGACTTTGCTCCGGTGGGTCTTACTGGACATATAAACCTCTTCGGTGTGGAAGTGGGTACCCGCTGGTTCGGATTTTTTGAGCTCGGTTTCGGGAATAAGGGAGTTGTCTCTTCGGGAATAGGTTATCATTTTAATAACAAAAAATAGTAAGGAATATGAAAAAGATACTTTTTTTCGCTCTTGGTTTTTCGGCTATTTTCAATAGTTGTATTTGGAAAAATGATTATAATTATTGCCATTCTGCAGCGCATGATATGTATTATTCATGGGAATATAACACCTCTTCAATCATGAATAATTATGTTGTAAAGGCTTTTATGTTCAATGTTTGGTGGGAGGGGAACGATACTGTGCGAAGTTTGGTGGAAGAACACTATTTTGGCGGATATAAAAATGTGAGACAAGCAGGGGAGAATACCTATGAATTGTGTGCCAATCCGAATCTGCCGAGCGACTGGTATTATCGTTTTGAAACCAATGGGACTTCTTTAAACACGGTGGGTGCCACATGGACGGTTTATGCCAACGCCATATACAAAGATGAGGAGGATGGCTATTACTCTGGCAGCGTGGTTTTTTCTACACTTTTGACAAAATGCAAAAAAATAACCATCACTTGCGTGGGTGAAAAGAAATGGGATATTGTATGTGATGCTTCGGCTAGCGAACATAATGATCTTCAATGGACTATGCAGATTACCAATCAGCAGGTGCCGTTTGACATCAAACAGGCTTCTATGATTCTGACGGGAAATAGCAGTTATGAATTGCCGGGAGTTTCTGAGGCAGGCGATACCACATACACGTATTTGTTTGCGGAAATAGAAGAACCACTGGAATGTTCAAAGATATTCACTCCCCAATATGGCAAGGTTAAATTATGGGCAGAGCGTAACGGAGAACGCAGCAAGGTGACGGTTTTGGCCGATTACCAGCAAGGAGATTGTACTGTGACGGAATCAAAGTAAAATATCAAAATAATGAAAAAACAGTTTATTTATGCAATGGCCTTATTAATGGCCTTTTCATCATGTAAGAAAAACAAAATGACAGATGAACCGACCAACAATCAGAATGATGTGATTGCCAAGGAAAACCGGAAAGTGCCGGATTTCTCCAAAGGGGTGTTGACCGAAGAAATACTCTGGTATTTCGGACGTATAACAGCACCGGAACTCTCGCCCGACGGGAAAACATTACTGTATAGCATCAAATATTTCGATTATACGAAAAATAAAGGGAATGCAGATTTATACACCATTCCGGTAGAGGGGGGAGAACCTACGCAAATTACTCAAACTGCTGGAAGTGAAGTCAATGCTGTCTGGTGTCCGAATGGTAAAAAAATAGCCTTCCTTTATCCGGCAGAAAATGATGTGATGCAAATATGGACATGCAATCTCGATGGCAGCGACCGTAAGCAGATAACCCATGCTGAAAGCGACATCAATGGTTTTGTATATTCTGCCGATGGCAAGAATCTGATTTATACCCGCAATGTGCGTTTAGAGCCTACCATCGCCGACCGTTATCCGGATTTGCCAGAGGCCAATGCAAAGATATACGATGATTTGATGTACCGTCATTGGGATGCATGGGCTGATGGCACATACGCCCATCTGTTCATTGCCCCCGTGGAAAATCCTGATGAAACTGTGGAACTGCTGAAGGATGAGAAATTTCATTCGCCGGTTCCTTCCGGAGGCGGTATGGAAGAGGTGGCTACCAGCTGTGATGGCAAAAAATTGGCCTATTGTTGCAAGCGTGAAACAGGAAAGGATTTCGCAGTGAGCACCAATACCGATATCTTCATTTATGATTTGGAAACAAAAGAAACCATCAATTTGTCAGAAGATAATCAGGGTTACGATATGGATCCTGTTTTCTCTCCCGATGGTAAGAAAATCGTTTGGTGGAGTATGAAAACCCCCGGTTTTGAATCTGATAAAAAACGCTTGATGATTCATGATTTCACCACGGGTAAAACGGAGGACTATAGCACAGATTTCGACAATCATTGTGAGAATTTTGTATGGAGTGCTGACGGTTCCAAAATCTATTTTCTGAGCTGTGTGGAAGCCACCATTCAAATGTATGAATTGAACTTGGCAGATAGAAGCATTCAACCAATCACTCAGGGTGATCATGACTATAATTCGTTGCTATTGGCTGGAAACAAGCTGATTGCTACCAAAACGACACATTCTCTCCCTGCGGAGATTTTTGCCGTGGATTTGAATACAAAAAAAGAAACCCAGTTGACTTTCACCAATAAAGAAATATTGGATAAGATTGATATGGGCGAAACAGTGAAACGTTGGGTGAAGACGACAGATGGAAAAGATATGCTCGTTTGGGTGATTCTTCCTCCAAAATTCGATTCCACTAAGAAATATCCTACTTTGCTTTATTGCGAGGGTGGTCCGCAATCCCCTGTTAGTCAATTTTTCTCTTATAGATGGTGCTTCAAGATGATGTCTGCCCATGATTATATCGTGGTGGCTCCTAACCGTCGTGGTTTGCCCGGGTTCGGAAGTGAATGGAACGATCAGATTAGCCGCGACTACGGCGGACAAAATATGAAGGATTACTTGTCGGCTATTGATGAGTTGGCGAAAGAACCTTATGTGGATGAAACCCGTTTGGGTGCGGTAGGCGCAAGTTATGGCGGATATTCTGTTTATTGGTTGGCAGGGCACCATAACAAACGCTTCAAAGCCTTTATTGCCCATTGCGGTATGTTTAATTTTGAAAGTTGGTATGGGACAACCGAAGAGTTGTTTTTTGCCAACCATGATATTGAAGGTCCTTACTGGCAGAATCCGACTCCGAAGAGTTACAGTTTCTCCCCTCATCGTTTTGTGGGGAATTGGGATACGCCGATTCTGGTGATTCATGGGGGAAACGATTTCCGTATCCCTTATACGGAAGGGATGCAAGCATACGATGTGGCTCAGATAAAAGGAATACCCAGCCGTTTCTTGTTCTTCCCCGATGAAACACACTTCGTTACCAAACCGCAAAATGCGATGTTGTGGCAACGTGAATTTTTCAGATTTTTGGATGAGTATTTGAAATAATAAGAACTTATAGTCTCGCCCTTACGATGCCGTTACTTGATAAAGTATTTCAATATCAGTCTGTTTCTATTGTGGGTATGGAAAAAAATACTGGCAAGACAGAGTGCTTGAAATATATTTTGGCAGGCAGTGCGGCATCAGGGCGTAAAGTGGGTATTACCTCTATTGGCATTGATGGCGAGTCGTGCGACCAAGTAACGGGGACGGCAAAACCGCAAATTGTTTTGCAGCAAGGTATGCTCTTTGTTACGTCTGAAAAGTTCTTCCATGAGAAAAAACTTGCAGCGGAAATCATAGATGTCTCTGATTATCGTACCGCATTGGGACGGCTGGTTACGGCACGTGCCATTACTCCTGGCAAAGTGATTTTATCGG
>JAEEUY010000204.1 GCA_016290715.1 Bacteroidales bacterium | reverse complement strand
TTTAAATTTTAACGAGTGCAAAGTTACATTAACTTTTTTAATATTGAAAAAAAAGTGTATAAATTGATAAAAAGGAGTATTGTTGTCTGCTTAAAGGTTTGTATTTATATGCAAGTTATTGTCTTTAAGATATTTATAGATGAATTATAAAATATATGCTTGAAAATAGGGGACTTCGAAAAGTTCAACAATCTGTTTTCACTCTTCTTTCTTTTTCTTTTGTTTTGACACAAGAAAAGAAACAAAAGAAATAAATGTTTGGAATATCCGTTTTAAGATAATGACATTTTTCTTGTTCTATGATTTTTGATAGTTTTAAAGATATTCTTTTTAAGAAAATTCTGTTCCAGACAAAAGAAATAGGTCATTATTTTGATTCTTTTGATAAGAATAATCTGACGCGTTGGTGTAAGCAGGGGGTGCTTATCAAATTGAGAAATGGTTTTTATTCGTTTCCTGAATATTTGAAAAATCAGGAGGCAACCTTTTATATTGCCAACCGTATCTATCCTTTTTCGTATATCAGTTTGCATAGTGCCTTGTTTTATCATGGTTTTGTAACCAATCCATTGATGAATCAGATTAGTTCGGTGGGAGGTAAAAAGACAATGGATTTTAAAAATCACTTTGGTAAATTTAATTATCAAAGTATGAAAGATTCATTATTATTTGGTTATCAGTATGTTAATAAAAATAATACAACCTTTTTGATGGCGACTCCAGAAAAAGCGATTTTAGATCTTTTTTATTTGTATCCCCACTATTACGACACGGTGCAAGGAATTCGCCATTTCGCTTTGGAGGGACAAAAATTGTATGAGGAGTTGAATCTGCATTTGCTTGTAGAGTATCTGCATCAATTCAATAATGTCTCTTTGGAAAAGAGGGTCGGGATTTTTGTAGATGTGTATGAATTATAAAAAAAAGAGTGCCATTGACACTCTTTTTTTTATTTAAAAATCAATTTCAATTTCCATCGGCAGTCGTGCCTGAATACCTTTCATGGATGTGATTTGTTTCATTGTTTCGTAGGCAGGGTAAAGTTTTCCCAGTTCGTTTCGCATTGCCATGGCAATATCTTTGTTTTTATCATTGCTATTGAGAAGTGTTTCATACCATGTCTGTTTTTTTGGATAGTAAACTATTTCATATTGTTCACAGCCTGCTAATTTTGCTGCTTCGATGATGGCATCGTCTATTGTCCCCAATTGGTCAACCAAGCCAATTTCAAGCGCATCCATTCCCGACCAGACGCGTCCTTGACCGATAGAATCCACTTGGGCAACTGTCATGTTTCGTCCGCCGGCAACGCGGTTGAGGAAGGTGCTGTAAATGATATTCACACTGTTTTGCATGTGTTGGTACTCTTCTTCGGTCATTGCCCTCATTCCTGTATATGCATCGGCATGGTCGTTGCTTTTGGCCACATCGATGGTGATACCTAATTTGTTTTTGAAACACTCTTGTAAATTGGGAAAGAGACCGAAAACGCCAATAGATCCAGTGAGGGTATTGGGTTGTGCCACAATAATATCTGAGTTGCAGGAAATATAGTATCCGCCGGAAGCGGCATAGTCGCCCATGGAGGTAACGACTTTCTTCCCCGCGGCTTTGGCATTTTCAATTTCACTCCAGATAATGTCGGAAGCCAAGGCGCTGCCACCAGGGGAATTGACGCGCAAAACAATGGCTTTCACATCTTTGTCTTTGTATGCACGGCGTATTTCGCGACTTAGGGTTTCGGAACCGATGGTGGTCATGTTCCCTTTTCCGTCAATAATGGAACCGACGGCATAGATCACGGCAATTTTATCCTTTGAATTGAGGGAAAGTGTTGAGGTCAGATTAGGGGTTATGCTCTTTTTATAATCATTGTAAGCCACAAGGTTCAAGGTCTCCTCATCGTTGAGACCCAATTGTTTTTTGAGCATTTTTTTGTATTCCTGTTGATATGCCAAGTGGTCGATAAGACCTAATTTTTTTGCATCATTGGCATCGGAAATGAGCAAGTTGTTTGCGATGCTATCTATATCATTGGGCGTAAGGTTGCGGGATTCGGCTATGTCATCTTTAATTTTGCCCCATAATGATTGCACCAACCGGTCCATCTGTTCACGGTTGGCATCACTCATCTTGTCCATCAGGTAGGGTTCCACTGCACTTTTGTATTTCCCGCATTTAACCACTTGAATACCAACGTCTAATTTGTCAATAAGTCCTTTATAAAACATGGTTTGGAAAGCTAATCCGTGTATATCCACCTCTCCTTGCGGATTAAGGCAAATCATATCGGCGATGGAAGCGAGATAATAGTTGGATTGGCTATAATTGTCGCTATAAGCCCAGATGAATTTCCCCGATTCTTTGAAATGGATAAGGGCATCCCGGATTTCGGATAGTGTGGCGGGTGCTGCGCTTAATTGTTGGATATTTAATGAAATCCCTTTGATTTTTGAATCTTCGGCGGCATTATTGATAACGTTGAGAATGTCATCCAAGCCGATGAAATTTCTATTGTACCGTCCCAAATCGAGTTCAGAGAAAGGATTGTCCTCGGCGCGTTCTTGTATAGGGGCATCAAAGGTTAGGGTTAAGACAGCATTGTCAGGGATGGCCGTGTCGCTTTCTTTCACGGAGCTTCCTACGATGGCCAATAAGATGAAAATGCCGAGGAAGGAGGTTACAATATTGACCAAAATAAATCCAAGGGCAGATCCTAAAACCACGCGCCAGAATTTTCTGCTGCGACTTTCGGTGGCGCTACTTTTCCGTTTTACCACCCGTGGTTGTGGCTTGGGGGATTCTGAAGGTGCTTCTTGTTCGCTGTTTGTAAACACATTTTCTTGGTTCTCAGAACTTTGGTTGTACATATTTTCTTCGTTCATGGTTTTAAATATTTTTAAATTCCTTGAGAGGAATCGATTAATTTCCTAAATAAATAGTGATTTCGTTAGGGGAGTCGATGTCAATAAAATAATTGTCAAAAATCTGACTGTCTTTGATGTAATCTTTGATTTCATTTTTGGTAAACCGATAACTGTATAAGTTATGTCCTTTGTGTTCAAGGAGTTTTGAAACAGGGAGTGAAAGGACACGGTTTGCTTTGTAAAATTTTGGATTCAGGAAAGTGAATCCTTTGGATTTGAAAACAAGGGTAAAGGTAGAATCAGACAAAACAGCTTCGGTTCTTCCTTCTGGTATGTCGCTGCAAACCACTTTGTAATCGTAGGTTACGGTATATTCGCGAGAAAAAGTAACAAAAACCCACAGCAGCACAGTTATTGCGACACAGACTAAAAAAGTGAGGGAGGGCATTCTCAAGTGATGCCCTCCGATAGGAATAATATTATTTGTTTTCATTTTTTTGGTTGGGAATTTGATTGACTGCAATCGCATTTTTCTCCACTTTGATTTTAACGCCATCTGCCACTTCAATCAGGAAAGCGGTTTCTTGTACTTCGGCAATTTTGCCATGGATACCGCCGATAGTAACCACTTTATCCCCTTTTTGCATGGCATTGCGGGCTTCTTGTTCCTGTTTCGCTCTTTTTTGTTGCGGGCGAATCATAAAAAACCATAAAATGAGAAAAAATGCCAAAAGCATCAAAAGCATTGACCATCCGCTTCCGCCTTGTTGTCCCTCGGCGGGTGCCATTAATAAAAATAATAAATTGTTCATTTTGTTTGTTGATTGATAATTAATAAATATTTGAATTATAGAGTTTTAACATTTGCTTTGATGTGTAAAACCGTTATGGTGGGATAGGTGTTGGCGGCTACCCGCACATTATTGTCCACGGCTCCCTTTTTCGATTTGGAGTCAAAAGTGATTTTGATTTCCCCTTTTTCACCCGGTCTGATGGGGGCTTTGGGAGGGGTGGAGGTGGTGCAACCGCAAGATGCTTTGGCCGAATGAATCACTAAATCGGATTTGCCTTCATTGGTAAATACAAACACATGGGTTAATTTTTCCCCTTGTATGATGGTGCCAAAGTCATACGTTGTTTCCTCAAATACTATTTTGGGCGCATTTTCATCCTGTATGCGTATCTCTCCGGATTCGGCCGTTGCGGGGTTATATACTTCCGGCACTTCCTTATCGGTACAAAAAACATAGATGACCACGCCGATAATCACGAGTCCCAAAACAATCCATAAAATACGGCTCAGTTTATTCATCTTTCATTGGTTTTAGACTTTGGTTTAACAATCCACGACCACTTTTGTTGAGTTTCCCTTGCGCTTTTAGCTCGTTGGCAAGGCGGTCGATCATTCCGTTGATGAAGTTGGCGCTCTTGGCGGAACTGTACATTTTAGCAATTTCGATATACTCGTTAATGGTTACTTTTACAGGGATATCGGAAAATTCCGTCAGTTCGCATAGGGCCATTTGCATCAAGATCATATCGGTTTCAATCACGCGGTCGGATTCCCAATTTTGGAGTTTGGACTCAATCTCTTTAAAATGGGTTGACCAATTTTCAATGGTCTTGCGGTATAAGTTTTTGTAAAATAGGGTGTCTTCTGTAGGGTCTTTCAGTAATGGGGAAATGGTAACTTGTTCTTGGGATGCTTTCCAAAAAGTGATATTCTGGTAAACCATCAGCAGTGCTTCATTGTAGTCATCAAACCAGTGCACATATTTTTCTTCAAAGAACCAATGTAGCAGCTCATTTTCTGCAAAAACTTCGGTGATGATGGCTAAAATCAACTCTTTGTCGCTCTTATAGCTCCGTGCGGGTTCAGCCATATAGGTTTGATATTTCTCCAATTTCATGATTTCAGAGAAAATTTTCGCTATCAAATCGGTTTGTTGATACCAATTGATGCCCAACTCTTTCCATCTGCTTTGTAAAAATTTGTTTTCATCTATCTGCTTGATAACCAAGTTGTCAACAAATTTTGTATTGGGGTTGAGGTCTTCTTCAGTAGGGAAATTCTTGTTTTTTCGCTCGTTTAATTTGTTGTCAACATAATTTCTGATAATGGGGAAGATAGAATAAAAATAGAAAGAGAGTTCCTGACAGCGTTGTATGGATTGGTCTAATTTTTTCTCTCCGGAGGCCAAGTCTTCGTTCGCATTGGCTTTTTTCGCATACAATGCTTGCATGACTTTGATTCTTAAATATCTTCTGCTAACCATAAGTTGTTGTATTAGAATGAAAAACGGTAACTATTTTTGAATTCTGATTCGGGCATCTACAGCTGTAATGCTCTTGCTGGTGCCTAAAAGAGGATTAAGGTCCATTTCAACGATTTCGGGAGCTGCCGTCACCAAAGCAGATACTTTCGCTACGGTTTCTGCAAACAATTCTTCGTTAACAGGTTCTTGTCCACGCACTCCTTTCAGGATCTTGTACCCGCGCAACTGACGAATCAGGCTCAACGCCTCCTCTTTATTAACGGGCGCTAAAGCGGCTTTTACATCTTTCATCACTTCCACGAAAATACCGCCCAATCCGAAGAGCACCTGATGCCCGAATTTGTTGTCGTAGGAAGCTCCGATGAAAACTTCGGTGCCGAAGAGCATAGGATACATTTCCACCGCATAAGTTTCGGGTATCTTAATCAAGCGGTTGAATTCGCGGATGACGGTGGCTTCATCTTTCACATTGAGCACCACGCCGCCAACGTCGGATTTATGGAGTGGCCCCACCACTTTCATGACCAAAGGATAACCTGCTTCGCGTGCAAATTTTACGGCATCGGCTTCGTTGTTCACTTCCACCTCGCGTTTGCGGTCAATATGGGCGGCATCCAACAATGCGCGAATATCTTCCAACCCGAGGTAGCCTTCCTGACAACGATCAACCACTTGTCGAATGGCCGCCGTGTCAACAACGGGCAAAACAGGGTTTTGCGGTTGTGGTTTCGGGGTATTGATGACCTTCGCCAATGCGTTTCCGAAAACACACTCTTCAGGGAAATTAATGCGATGTTTGTTTTCAATGAAGTCGGCAATCTCATCTTTAACATTGATGATAGAAGGCAAGATGGGGAAGATAGGTTTTTTGCAGCTCCTCATCTTTTGATCCAAGACATTGTAAACTTCAAAATTGGAAAACAATCCGGGTGAGCCAAAGATAACGGCCATGGCATCAATGTTGTCGAATTTATTTTCACAATAGTCGATGATGGTTCCCAACTGTTCTGCTGTTCCAGTGGCTAAAAAGTCGATAGGATTCCCTACAGAGGAGCCAGGATATAATTTGGTTAGCAGTTCTTCGGCGGCAGGTCCTTCCAGATGAGGTATTTCCAAACCGTTATTGGACAGGACATCGGTAAGCATAACGGCAGGACCACCAGCGTGGGTGATAATGGCAATGCGTTTTCCCTTTACTTCCGGATGCATGAAAATGGAGCATACCGTGGTTAACTCCTGACGATTGTGGCAACGAACGATGCCTGCTTTGCGGAAGAGTGCCTCCACTGCCACATCGGAAGTTGCTAATGCACCAGTGTGTGAAGAGGCGGCACGACTGCCTGCTGCAGAGCTCCCTGATTTGATAGCGGCAATCTTGCAGCCTTTGCCAATTAAAGAAGTGGCATGCTTTAATAATTTTTTTGGATTATGGATGTTTTCCATGTAAAGCATAATCACGTGGGAGCTTTTTTCTGCATCGAAGGTCTCATCCAAATGTTCCAGAACCTCTTCAATACCCATTTGAGCAGAGTTCCCGACTGCCCAAACACTATTGAATGACAGTCCATTGCTCATACCGTACTCTTTGATGAACACGGCAGTAGCTCCCGACCCTGTAATGAAATCAACGCCTTTGGAACTGAGAGGAGGTACCGGCGTGTCGAAAGCCCCGTTGTAGTTGGTGTTGAGGAATCCGGTACAGTTAGGACCGATCAAACTGCCCCCAACACTGTTGATGGAATCAACAATATGTCTCTCGTATTCTGCCCCTTGTGCATTTTCTTCCGAAAAACCTGCCGAAATAATGATGAAACCTCTAGTGTTTTTTTGTTGTACTAAGGTATCTACCGTAGCAGGACAATATTTTGCAGCGATGGCTAAAATGGCACAATCCACTTCTGGTAACTCTTCCACTTTGGCATAACAATGAATCCCTTGCACCTCTGTTTCTTTCGGATTAACCGCATATATCTTCCCTTTGAAAGGACTTGATAATAAGTTTTTTAAGAGTTTTCCACCTGGTTTGTGCACATCATTGGAAGCCCCTACAATAACAATACTTTGAGGATTTAATAATTTAGGATTGATCATGATTTATATTTTTTTTGAATTATTCCGATAAATATCAGTTAAGAAATTCTACCACCCAGTTTGCGTTTTATATAAAATGATATTTTATTTATTTAATTAATAATCAGTTGGATATGACTATGATTATCAAAGTTGCAAATTTATGATTTTTTTTGGAAAAGCAGCATTTTTTTTGTCATCCTTCTTGAAAATGTGTATTTTTGCAACCCATCGTTGGAAGTGAATTAATCATTAAAAATATTCTGCTATGACCTTAGAAGAAAAAATCAATGCCGAAATAAAAACGGCTATGCTTGCGCGTGAAAAAGGAAAATTGGATGCTTTGCGTGCTATCAAAGCGGCTTTGTTGTTATTAAAAACCGAAAAAGATGCGAAGCCGATTACGGAAGATGTAGAAATAAAGTTATTGCAAAAACTTGTCAAACAGCGCAAAGAAGCTGCTGACATTTATAAATCGCAGAATCGTGAGGATTTATACAAGGAGGAGATGGCACAAATGGAGGTCATCGCCCAATTTCTTCCTGCTCAAATGTCGGAAGAGGAGATTATTGCGGCCGTAAAACAATTAATCAGCGAAAATAATATTTCAGGTATCAAGGAAATGGGCAAACTGATGGGATTGGCTTCCCATGCTTTCGCAGGAAAAGCCGATAACAAACTCGTTTCAGAAATTGTAAAGAGTTTGTTATCGTAGTGGTTTTAGCACATCTCTTTGATCTCTTCCTGGGTTAGTTGTTTGTATTTCAAATTTGTAAATTCTCCTGCATCATTAATGTCGAAGAGTACTTGGAACATCTCTTCGTCGTAGAACGATAGTTTGGAGTTCGTGTCGGGGTTGCATTCAATGTAGATAAGTTGTGTGGGATTGATCTGTTTGGCATCGCAAATCTGCTTGATAAGCGAGCCTCCAGCGTATGTTACCGAAGTTCCGGGATTATCTTGATATAGTTCGGTTACAATGACTGTTTTTTTATCATTGTGTTGTATGATTTTTAGTCCGCATTTGGATGGCATATCCCATTGTCCGGCGAAGTCAAAAATCTCATCATAGTATTTCGGAGAAACTTTCATGGTAATATTTTGATTTAATGGTTATTAGCGAAGATTAACTTTAGAAGCGGAACGGTCAACGTCTTTGCCGAAGGTCTTGTTGGCCAACTTGCGGTTACGTGGGCGGTAGGTGCCATCCTCCATCTCGCGAAGCACCACACTGGTGAACAGTTTGAACATCTTTTCTTCCTGAGTCTCATCCTGATAGAAGGCTTTCCAAGCATACTCATACAATTCCTGCAATCTTTCCGGCGACATGTGCTTGGGCTGATACACCACCTGACCGGCATTGTAGTGATCCCAGTCGTGGTCGAAGATACGGCCTTGGCGCATCAGATCGTCGTAGGCTTTGGTGTGTGGGAAAGGAGCCAAAACGGTGAATTCGGCCAAGTCCAAATCAATCTTCAAGAGAAAGTCAATCAGGCGGAGGATGTCGTCTTCGGTCTGGTTGTCAAGCCCCAGCAGGATAGTTCCTTCCACACCGATACCATAGTCGTGGTAGCGTTTCACCCGTTCTTTGATGTAATCGGAAGTGTCGTAAACAGCCTGATACACGTACCATGCGCCCGCCTGAGCGGCCAAGTCCAGCACTTCAGGTTTGTCCTCAATGGTATGGCTGATCCATTTTTTCATCAGCGGAATCATCTCGCGGAAAAGGTCCATTTCCCA
>JAEEUY010000203.1 GCA_016290715.1 Bacteroidales bacterium | reverse complement strand
TTGGATTCCACAATCGCACGCGTCTCGGCGTAAAAGTCGCTCATTGGTTGCCCCTTATGGCTTACATGCGTTCAAAAGCCATCGTTTAGATTATCTCTGTACAAATGTACACTATTTTTGCGTGACTGTCAATAGGTTCCTTAAAAATTTCCAATAAAGAAGCCCTGGAACGGTTGTTTCAGGGCGAATATCCATAAATGACCTTGAGAGGGGTAAATCCTGCCTGTCTAGCGTACTGTTGATTGCCCCTGCTTGGCGCAGAACTCCTTCTTCAAAAGGTCAAAATGAAAAAGATCTCCTTCTTCAAGCAAAAAAGACTTTTCGTGCAAATCCTTAAAACAAGAAGACGCCAGCACGAATTGCATCGAACTCTCCACAGACAAGTTAAACTCGTTTGCAAGCATCATTGTCATTTTTTTCACATAATGGTCCATCAAGGACAGTTTTTCGCTGTTAGTCATTGACACTCCACCCATTTCAGCAGTTTTATCGCCCTAGATGAGCAAAACGCAAATTGATTATCCTTGAACTTTTCGTACCGAATCTTCGGGGCGATGGCGCTGAAACTCAAGCCTTCTTCGTCCATCTTATTGAACCAGTCCTGCAGGGTGTTGTCGGCTATTGGGCCGATAACGATGTCATAATCAGGACGAACATAACCTTCTTTCGTTCTGTTTTCATAGACAAACTTCGCCCATTTCTCGTCGGCCTTGAACCGTTTAATCTTCAGACAGCCTTCTTCAACATTGTTCAAGACTAAACCATAACCGTTCACTTTTGCTTGAGTCCTGTTTTTCTTTTCGGCCCAGTTCCTCGCTAGCCCCTTGTTGTACGACAAATAGAAGGCTCGGCCAAAGTCCCGATATGCATTGCATTTCGTCAAATCGGGAGTCAAAATCTTGGAATCTGTGCCGTGGTAAAGTATCAAAGATCTCTCGCCCATTCCTTCCCCCGATTAAGCCTTTGCTCGTTTTGGGTTCATTCGTGCGGCAGGTCGTTTTGCTACAATCGGCTGTTGGCAGGCTTCGCTAAGCACGGCGGCAATTGAGATTCGCCTTTTCAAGGCAATCTCCTTCAGGGTATCGGCATAACGTTTGACCGACATATACGAGACACGCCGGCCATTTCCTTTCTTAAGGGTCACGGCGCCATCCATTGGCTCGAACATTTTCTTGGTCAATTTCTCGGCCATATTTACCTCAACATTCAAAAATACATTCCTGCAGCCCTCGCGTCAATGGTCCTCCGCCGCTATTGGCCAAATTTACGCAGACTGCACACTTGTGCACTAAAAATAGATTTTCGACAAACGTTTGTCAAGAGGTCCGCTGCATTTTTTTTCCGTGTTTCCCGTTTCCATGCCATACAAAGAAGCCCTGGAACTATTGTTTCAGGGCGATGAGGAAAGTTGCCTTAGGCGACCTCTATGTCAAGTTTTCCTTCTGTGTACCGCTTGACAACGGAATTGAGTAATGTCTGGTAGGGTATGCCCACGCGTTCGGCTTTTGCCTTGAACGCCTCCAGGACGCCGGGGTCGAAGCTTGTACCGACCTTGGACTTTCTCGCTTTTTTTGCCGAACGTTGCTTTGAGGCCGCGATGGCCTTTGCCAGAGCGCCCGGTCCGCTAAACGAAAGACCGTTCTTCTCGGCCCACTTGTGATCCGCTAGTTCTTGGGCTTCGGTGCGGTTCTCGAAGTATGCGGCCTTTTTGGCTGCGTCTCGCTCGATTTCGTCATTTTTTCCCATTGTTTGTCCCTCAACTTGAAAGCGGTTGTCTACAATATATGATATTATCTAGATAATATCAAGATTTATTTTAAGAAAAGACTTTGTCCGAGCCCGGTGCTGGAGCGCCTGCTGTGGATCAGCCCTGCCGGGAGCCCAGAATTCTGCCGCCTTGCATGTAATTTTTCCGTATCCAGAGTCATATCACCCCGCCGGGACGTTTATCTTGAACTTCTCCATCTCGCGGTCGATGACCTTGTTGGAGTAGTTCGCGTAAATGAGCGTCGTCTGTATGTTGGCCTGCTCCAAGCCCGGGTTTCTATTTCCCGTGGTTGTAGACGTCGCCGAATTCATGTTCAATGAATATCACGTTGAATACATTTCCGATTCTGTGTCCTAAAAATGCGTGGTTGTCGCCGGTGGCGCGCATAACAATTAGGCTTTCTATTCCGGAAGGAACTAGATTTTGGGCGGCTTTTGTTAAGGAATCCACCTTCATGGGCTCTATTCCGGCAATGCCGTGTTTGCCGGTGGAATAGGCTGCGGCCCATGTTTGGGTCGAAATCTTGGATAATCGTTCAAGGTAGCGAATGAAAAAAACGCCGTCATTCGATGCCGTGTCGTAACTATACCTTTTCAGCCCCTTGAACGAGAAGACTATTTCGTCATTTTGGGTGTTGCTGATGGCGCTAGGTGTAGGGGTTAATTTCTTTAATTTAGCCATCAAGTTGACGCAGGAAGAAGGTTCTCATTGATTCGTTCGAGATGACGGTGCCTCTGTCGTGAGGAACTGCGTTTATCCATGGAGACTCGCCGTGGGTCAGGTCCATTAACCCTATGGCAGAGTAGGATTTGTAACGCTCGTAAACCTGGAACAGCAGGTCTTCTTCCTGTGGGGTTAGCTGAATAAGTTGCGGATCGTCTTCTAGAACGATTCCGTTGCTTCCGAATTTCTTGTAGTAGTCATAAACGGACGGGACTACGGGCCCGTACATCCAAGCCTCGATGTCGTCCGAGAATAATGGGCTGTTGAACAAGGCCAGGTGAAAGCCCTGTTCGTAGTATAGCAACTTTTGGAGCTTCAGGTTAGAAAGAAGCTCGCCGCCGTTCGCGGTGTCAAGTTCGGCGAACTTGATTAGCCTGTTTGCTATTTGCAGTGCTCTGGGCATATCGTAAACCTTTACCATAAATATAACTAATTGCCGCCTATGGGGCAATACCAAACAATTACTACACAAATGTACACTATTTTTGTGCGGATGTCAATGGTTTTTTGAAAAATTTCCATATTTTTTTTCAGAGTCCCCGCCGGGAGCCCGAAATTATGCCGCCATGCATGTAATTTTGTGCTTTCCCCAGCCATATATCGTGTAACCCCCTTGTAGCAATTCCGTAAATTTCTAAATTTATACGCAATTACGCAATTTGTGGTAACGGATATCACGGATTGCCGCACATTGAACGGACGAGACCCTCGCGATGACGTTGACTAGTGACTTTTTGTTTGCCGGACCGCACCCCGCAGTTCCCCGTATACTGGGGAAATAGGGCTTCGCATACCTTGGTTTGTTCGAAAAATAAGCGAACAGCTGGCTAAATCTGCAAAATTTTGCGTAAATTCGGAATATCCGAATGGCTAGAGAATACGTTTTTCGACCCTATTTTGTATAGGCGGGAAGCTGATGGTGTCGGCGTATTTGGAAACTACGGGGGATGTTTCCTGCTTTTTACAAACGGCTGCTGTCATCCCTTCTCCCGTTTCTCGGCCATATATTATGTAACCCCCTTGTAGCAATTCCGTAAATTTCTAAATTTTCGTACTAAGTAATACAACAATTTGTTGGATTTCTTGAAGGTTTTTAAACAAATAGTTTGATTTTTGAAAATTTGAGACCCTCGCGATGATGTTGATTTGTGACCTTTTGTTGGCCGAGCCGCGCCCCGAAGTTGGCTCAATTGGTTAGAGCAGCGGACTCATAACCCCAGGGAATCGCGGATAGAGGAAGCCAAAGAATGAACGTTGCTGTCGTCGGAACAGGTACGGTAGGGCTCGTTAGTAGCACCTGTTTTGCCGAAATGGGCGTGAATGTTGTCTGCGTCGATGTTGACCAGGCGAAAATCGATTCCCTGCAGAAGGGCGAAATCCCCATTTACGAACCGGATCTCGCTGAGATGATGCAGCGCAACCAGCGTGATGGTCGCTTGCATTTTACGGCTGACCTTGCGAACATCCTTGACGAAGTTGAGATCGTTTTCTGCGCTGTAGATGCTTCTCTTGACGAATATGGCTCTGCTGACTTGCAGGGAGTGCTCTCTGTGGCGCGTGTCTTCGGTCAGAACATCAATAAATATACGGTGTTCGTGACCGAGTCAACCGTTCCCGTTGGTACGACAAAGAAAATTGGGCGGGTGATTCAGAAAGAGCTCGACAGGCGCGGAGTGAGTGTCTCGTTTGACGTGGCTTGTAACCCGGAATTTTTGAAGGAAGGCTCCGCCATTGTGGACTTTATGAAGCCCGAACGTATTGTTGTCGGCGTGGAAAGCGAACAGGCCAAGGAGCTCATGACCCGCCTGTACCGCCTGATGATGCTCAACAACTTCCGTGTGGTCTTCACCGATATCCCGAGCGCGGAGATGATCAAGTTCACCGTGAGTTCCATGCTTGCGACCCGTATCAGCTTCATGAACGACATCGCGAACCTTTGCGAACTTGTTGGTGCCGATGTGAATATGGTCTGCCAGGGTGTTGACGGCGGTGTCGCTGCCGGTAACAAAAACCTTTACCCTAGCTGTGGCTATGGTGGTCACGGCTTTGCTACCGACGTGAAGGCTCTTATACAGCAGGCACAAAATAACGGTTGCCGGATGCGGGTGCTTGAAGCTGCGGAAGATGTTAACAGGAACCAGAAAAAAGTTCTCTTTAAAAAGCTTTTTAGGCACTATCGTGGCTATTTGATTGGCAAAACGGTTGCCTTGTGGGGCCTGACCGCGAACCCTGAAACAACGGATATGAGCGATGGGACCTCCCTTGTGTTGCTTGATTTGCTTGTGAAGGCGGGTGTTAATGTCCGGATCTATGATCCAGTTGCTATGGACGAATGCAAGCGTAGGTTGTCTCCTTGGGGCGCGGCGGTAGAATCCATTGTTTATTGCGGGGACATGTACGAAGCTCTGCTTGGAGTTGATGCGCTTTTGCTTGTTACCGGATGGAAACCATTTGCTAGTCCGGATTTCGAATTAATGAAGAAGAATATGAAACAACGGTTTGTTGTCGATGGCCGCAATGTTTACGATGCTGAGAATATGAAGAAAAATGGGTTTGTATATGAGACCGTTGGCTATAGGGAAGCCTTTTAGGAGATTTTAGAATGTCGAGTAATGTAGTTTTATCAATCTCCATAGTCGTTTACAAGAAGTACGATGATGTTCTGTTGGCCATCGATTCTATAGAGCGTTTTACAGACGCTGCTCTTTCCAAAAGAGTGTATGTTGTTGATAACAGCGCCTTTGCAGATGACAATCATTATAAGCAGACTTTTTTGGAGGCATTGTCAAAGTACGATGATGTAGAATATGTCGATACTCGAAAAAATTTAGGCTTTGGGAAAGGTCATAATTTTGTGCTTTCGCGGTTGGAATCGGATTTTCACGCCATAGTCAATCCTGACATCGTTTTGTATTCCGATGCGTTTACTCCGTTGGTTGATTTTTTGAAGCAGAACAGAGATGTTTATCTGACTGCGCCGATTCTAACGGATGAATACAATGATGTTCAGAGCGTGTTCCGAACAGAGCTTACGATTTTCGACTTGTTCTGCCGATATGTTCATTTTCTCCCGTTCTTGAAACGTCGAGTTGCCTATCATACGATGTCTAATGTTGATAAGATGAAGGACTTTGAATGCCCCTTTATTCAGGGGTCGTTCTTGGTCATGCGGACTGACGCCCTCAAGGAGATAAATGGTTTTGATGACCGCTATTTTATGTATGCTGAAGATGCAGATCTTTGCAAAACCATGTCGAAAAAGGGAAAACTGGTTGTTCATCCGAATGTCAAGGTTGTGCATAAATGGGAACGTGCCAGTCACGTGAATTTTAAGTTGATGAGAATACACGTTGTCTCGCTTTTGAAGTATTTCAGTAAGTGGGGCTGGAAAATAAAGTGAGCAATGTTTTTAGAGAAAAGAAGCTTATATGAAAATTACCAATGACATGATTACTGTCACCTCTCCTCTTCTTCCAGATTTGGATGAGTTTCACGAACTTCTTAAGCAGATTTGGGAATCCAAGTGGATTACCAATAATGGTTCTTTCCACAGGCAGCTAGAAAAGGAACTGGCGGAATACCTAAAGGTGCCATTTGTGAGTCTCTTTACCAATGGCACGCTGCCGCTGCTGACTGCTCTACAGGCCTTGCGTATTACGGGTGAGGTGGTAACTACCCCGTACAGTTTTGTGGCTACAACCCACAGCATTTGGTGGAATGGTTGCAAGCCTGTCTTTGTTGACATTGACCCGACTACGGGCAATATCGACCCTGATAAGATTGAAGCGGCAATTACGCCTAGAACAACGGCCATTATGCCTGTTCATGTGTATGGTCAGCCTTGCGATACAAAGCGTATCAAGGAAATTGCAGAGCGTTATGGCCTCAAGGTTATTTACGATGCCGCTCATGCCTTTGGCGTTCAGGTTGATGGAGAAAGCGTGTTGAACGAGGGTGATATGTCCACTCTCAGTTTCCATGCGACCAAGGTTTACAATACGATAGAGGGTGGCGCTATGGTTATGCATGATGAGGCCACCAAGAAGCGTATTGACTATCTCAAGAACTTTGGCTTTGCTGGCGAGACTACTGTGGTTGGCCCCGGAATCAACTCCAAGGTGGATGAAATGCGCGCTGCTTATGGCATATTGAATCTTCGTCAGGTGGATGCTGCTATCGAGGCTCGTCATAAAGTTGCGGTCAAGTATCGTGAAGCCCTGCGGAATGTTGATGGCGTTTCTTTCTTTGATGACATTGCGGGGGTAAAGCATAACTATGCTTATTTCCCGATTTTTGTCGATGCAGAGAAATATGGAATGAGTCGGGATGACCTTTATGCCAAGATGAAGGCGGCCAATGTTCTCGGACGACGTTATTTCTACCCGCTCATTTCCGAGTTCTCTACCTATCGTGGCCTGGAGTCGGCAAATCCGGAAAATCTGCCGAATGCGCATAAAATGGCGGATTCCGTGATTTGTCTGCCGATGCACCACCAGCTGAGTGATGATGATGTCGCAAGAATTTTGGAACTTGTCGTAAGGTAATTTTGTCTGATTCGACAAAATAAGTATCTTTTGAAAAAATTTAAATGAAAGGGAAAACAAAATGAATAGCATGGAAAAAACAAGAGCCTTCCTCCAGTCCATCGGTATGCCCAAGGGCGATGCCTATGATTTGCCTACATCGCAGAAGCGCTTTTCTGATGGTGGCCAGTACCGCTTTGAAGTTCCGGGCATCCAGGGACCGAAGGTCATGGAAGCTCTTCTCGAAGCCGTGGATAAGTATGGAATTTGGCTGCACCGTGTGACCCAGACCAAGGGCATCATGATGCTTGCTGACCAGGATATCATGCAGATGGTTGACTTGGCAAAGAAGGCTCAGGTAGAGCTGATTCTTGCAATCGGTCCCCGCGCAACGACGGATACGAGCGCTTCTGTGAATACGCCGGAAGGTGTGCGCATGGGATATCGCCTGCGTGGTCAGGAACAGATTGTGCGCGCAATCGAAGATGTGAAGCGTGCTGCCGCTTTTGGCTGCAAGTCCTTCCTAGTGTATGACGAAGGCTGCCTCTGGGTGCTTAATGAAGCCCGTAAGGCCGGTGAAATTCCCGCTGACTGCCGTTTCAAGGTGTCTGCACATGCCGGCCATGGCAACCCCTGTTCCGCCAAGCTCCTCGAATCTATCGGCGCGAACTCTGTGAACCCTGTTCGCGACATTCAGTTGCAGATGCTCGCTGCAATACGCCAGGCCATTGATATCCCTATCGATATCCACACTGAGAACCCGAAGTCTACGGGTGGTTTTATCCGTCACTACGAAGTGCCCGAGATGATTCGAATTGCGTCCCCGATTTACCTCAAGACGGGCGGCTCTGTTGCTCAGACCCATAGCTGGGATAGCACCGAAGATGACGCGAAGAAGCGTGCCAAGCAGGTTTCGCTTGTTAAGCGTGTGATTGACTGCTACTATCCTGAAGCAATTCAGTCTCCCAAAGGGAATGCTTAATAAATAGAGGCTTTGCTTCAAGATGGAAAATAAGAAAGTTGCTATTGTGCTAGGAGGAACAGCTCCTCATATTGAACTGATTCGTCAGTTACATAATCGAGACTACTTTGTTGTGTTGGCGGATTATTTGCCTAACCCCCCTGCCAAGAGGTTTGCGGATGTCCATGTTCCTGCAAGTACGCTGGATCCTGAAGCTGTATTGAAAGTTGCCAAAGAGTATAATGCAAGTTTGGTGATTAGTGCTTGTGTTGATCAGGCGAATATAACGGCTTGCTATGTTGCGGAAAAGTTGAACTTGCCACATCCGTATTCGTTCCAATTGGCTAGTGATATTACGAATAAGGGCTTTATGAAGCAAGAAATGTGGAAACATGGTATTCCCACAACACGTTATGTGTTCCTTGCTTCTGGAGAAACGCTGTCGAATTTTAATTTGAAATTCCCAGTAATGGTAAAACCGGCTGATTCGTGTGCTGCATCGGGTGTGAAGAAGGCTTGTAACCAAGAAGAGTTGGAAAAATTTCTTGCAGAAGCCAAAAAGGTGAGTCGAACGGGGCGAACTGTTGTTGAAGAGTTCTTTTCGGGGGTAGAAGTTAGTGTGTATGCGTTTGTCGAAAAGGGTGTCGCAAAAACACTGATGGTCTCTGAAAGATTGTCTTGTATTGAAGGCGAGAAACAGGTGTTGAAATGTTATGCTACAATAACACCGCCGAATGTTTCTGACGCTGCAATGAAAAAGATTGAGGAAACGACAACTAAAATCGCTTCAATTTTCCATTTGGATAACACCCCATTGCATGTGCAATTCATCATCGATGGTGATGAAATTAGTGTTATTGAATTTGCTCCACGCGTTGGTGGTGGCATCAGTTACAAAAATATATTGGATAATACAGGATTTGATATTATCAGCGGGACAATTGATTCGTATCTTCAAATTCCTGTTGATGTTGTTTATAAAAGATCATCGCGTTATTTCTCTGTGAATTTGGCCTATGGCACCCCTTGTGTTTTTGATCGTTTGGAGGGGGCTGAAGAACTTCTTGCAAGTGGTAAAATTGACGGGATTCATTATCATCGCAATTCTGGTACAAAAATTGAAGATGATCGTGCCAGTGCGGGCCGTATTGCGGCTATTCTTATCTCAGGTGATTCTCGCCAAGAAATACTTGACAAGGTCAAGTATGCTTTTGAACATTTGAACGCCTATGATGTAAATGGAAACCAAATTTTAAGAAAGGATCTTTATATTAAGGCTTAATAATGAAACACCATCAGTATAATCCGAATTTTAAATTTGTGAAGGATCCGGTTGACTTCAACAAGTATACGGACCGTAGTCTTTTGCAGTATTGCTTGGGAGCTACTATGTATATGCCTGGCACCAAGGATTTTGCTCAGGCAATCATTGATAAGAAGTATCCGGGCCTCACCTCCATGGTGATGTGCTTCGAAGATGCTTGCAAAGAAGAAGATGTTCCGGCTGCGGAAATTAATTCAATCCATGTGTTGGACACTCTTGCGGAATGTGAAAAAAATGGGACACTGAAATACGAAGATATTCCGCTAATTTTCTTCCGAGTTCGGTCGTTTGAACAGTTTAAGCATTTCGCCGCGATGCTCGAGCCTCGTCACATTCGGTATCTTTGCGGGTTTAATTTCCCCAAATTCAACAGTTTGACGGCAGCTCCTTATATGGAACACCTTGTTGAACTTAATGCTAAGTTTGGCGAGATTATATATGGCATGCCTATTATTGAAGATGCTCGGGTCGCATTCAAGGAAAGCCGTGCGCAAGAACTGATGGCGATTAAGCAGGAATGCGACAAATATAAAGACCTGATTCTGAATGTTCGCGTGGGCGGTACGGATTTCTCGTCGTGCTTTGGTGTTCGTAGAGGAATCAACTATACGATTTACGACGTGATGACCGTTCGTGATTGCTTGATGGACATCTTGAACTTCTTTACCCGTAACAATGATTATACGGTTTCAGGCCCGGTTTGGGAATACTTCCGTGTAAACAAGCGCATGAAGTTTAGCGACTTGCCGAAGGTTGACATCCAGGACACGTTGCTGAAACGTTCGCCGGTGGTGAATGATGCGGTTGATGGCTTGATGCGCGAACTGATTCTGGACCAGGCGAATGGTTTTATGGGTAAGACATGTATCCATCCGACCCACTTGAACTTCATCAATGGCATGCTTGCTGTTACGCAAGACGAATACAATGATGCCTATCAGATTTTGCATACTTCTGGAGGGGTGATTAAGGGCAGCAAGGGTATGAATGAAATCAAACCCCATACCAACTGGGCGACAAAGATCTCAATGCGTGCCGATGCCTATGGCGTAATAGAATCTGAAAAGAGTTATCTGGAATTATTCGGCGTATAATTATGATTGAACTTACGACCCCCTTTACTGAAGAGGACATCGCCAAACTCAAGGTTGGCGATGTTGTTTCTATTTCCGGTTACATTTATACGGGGCGCGATGCCGTTTTGCCCAAGATCGTGAAACATGCTGAAGAAGGAACTCTTTCTGAGGTTGGTGTTGACCTACAGGGACAGGTGATTTTCCATACGGCGGTGAGCCCGGCGGGTGTGGGGCCCACCTCGAGTAACAAGCTGGAAATAGAAAGTAGCTTTGAGCCACTTTCCCGCCATGGTATCAAGATGCACTTGGGAAAGGGGGCCATCAAGCCTGAGACGGTGAAGGCCTTGGCTGAAAATAATGCCGTTTTTGCGGTGATTCCTCCGGTTACGGCTTTGTTGGAAAGCCAGACTGAAGAGAGGGACGTCGTTTGCTATCCCGAACTCGGTATGGAAGCACTTCACCGCATAAAGGTGAACAAGTATCAGGCAATCATTGCTGCAGCAAAGGGTGAGAGTATTTACAAATGACGGATATCGAAGAAAAAGTCTGTGATTGTCTGGTCCGTGCAGGATCTACTTTCCGTGGAGACCAGAAAGAAGCTTATCGCAGGGCTATCGCCAAGGAACCCGGTACTAGCAGTTGCTGGGTAATGCAACAAGTTCTGGATAACGCGCTGGTGGCCGAAAAAAATCGTGGGCCGCTGTGCGACGATACCGGCATCCCGCATATCTTTATCGAGGTTGGCCCGAACCGTCAGGTTTCCGGAAATGTCTTGGCGCAGATTCACGCCGGTATTGAGGCGGGTCTCCGCAAGTTGCCGGGACGCCCCATGGCGATTATGGGCGATGACTACCATCGTATAGATCAATCGGGTGGTCTGAACCCTGATTCTGGTGCGTTGGCTCCATCCCCGATTCTGATCAAGCCTGTCGAAGAAGATGTTCTCAGATTGACCGTGCTGATGCTCGGTGGAGGTCCCGCAATTCGTGGTATTACGCAACGGGTGTTCCACAAGCATAGCGTGCAAGTGGTAATTGACGAGATTGTCGCCCGTGCGATTCCCGCCGTATCGCAGCTGGGCTGCTCTCCATGTACATTGGCTGTTGGTATCGGTCGTTCCCAATTCGAAGCGACATCCATGATGATGGAAGCGATGGCCAAGGGCAATTACGATGTACAGTCGGAATTCGAGCGGATGATTACGGACAGGGTGAATGAATCTAATGTCGGTGCCTTGGGCCTTGGCGGCAAGACTAGCGTGCTTGCAACCTTTGCCAAGGTTGGCCCGCAGCGTGCGAGCGGTGTTAGAATTGTAGCCTTGCGCCCCTGCTGTTGTTTTGAACCTCGCAGGGCGACCGTGGAGCTGTAAACAAAATGCCGGAAATAAAACAATACAATTATTGCTTGGATTTTATAAAAGGCATCGCGTGTATATGCGTTGTTTTTATGCATTGTGAGTTTCCGGGATTGTTGGGGACGGCTGTCCAGGCGGTAAGCCGTTTCTGTGTTCCACTTTTTTTTATGGTATCCGGGTATTTTTGCTGCTTTGCCGTCACAGACTCTGCAGAAATTAATCGAAAAATGACAAAAAAAATCAAGCATGTCGGTAAAATTACATTGTATGCATGCTTGGCTTATATTCTTTTTGATGTTGTTCAATATTTTGTATTTGGTAAGAATTTTTTTGGTTGGAATGCTAAAACTGTATTTGATATGATTGTTTTTAATCAACCAATAATTGTTGCCGGTCAGTATTGGTTTTTATTTGCGCTGTTATATGATTATCTATTGTTTGCCTTGGTCTTGAAATTAAAAATGGAAAGATATGTTGGATTCTTTGTTGTTTTCATGGTGGCAATGTATCTCGTGGGTGCACAGGGAATGCATTTGTTGGGACACCACGTCCCAAATATGTTTTATCGGAATTTCTTGATAGAAGGCGTTGCGTTTTTTGGACTTGGGTATTGGATTCATTCCAATCAATTGAAACTCAAATTCTCTAATATTGCCTTGATATCTGTTGTGATTATTTTCTCTTTATTGTGCTTTGTTGAACGATATTTAATGGGTAGAGATTTTGGTGTGAATGTAGTGACTTTTCCCCAAGTTTTCTGTCTTTTTCTTTATGCGGTAAATAATCCAAATAAACATGCTGGAGTTCTTCAAATAATAGGAAAAAGGTATTCTATGTTTGTGTATATCATTCATCCGATTGTTTGGCATACGATGGAATATGTTTATGGAGTTTGCGGTGTTGCGTCTAATATAATCGCGTTGTATGTTTTACCTTTGATTGTCGTTTCAATAACTTTGCTGGTTTCTCACATTATCTACTATGCCAAAAATTCTACACACATACCGATACACGGGTAAGCCTTGGGAGATTCTCAAGAGTGTTGTCCCGTCGGGTTTTGAGGTCAAGACTCTGGATGAGCCGACGCAGGAACAGCTTGTCAAGGAAGCTGTTGATGCTGACTATTTTCTTGTGAGCGGTCGTTTGCTCATAAACGAAGAAGTGTTGACTGCGGCGAAGAAATTAAAAATGATTCAGCGTACGGGCGTTGGCACGGAAATGCTGAACAAAGAAGCTATTAAAGCTCGTAATATTCCGGTTTATGTGAATGCGGGAATTAACGCTCGCAGTGTTGCTGAACATACAGTAACTCTGATTCTAAATTGTCTCAAAAACATCCCGCTGATTTCCTCGAATGTCAAGAAGGGTGTTTGGAAAAAGCAAGAAACCGGGGTTTCTTGTAACGAACTTTATGGCAAGACTGTCGCTATGGTTGGCATGGGGAACATAGGACGAATTACTGCAGGTATTCTCCATGCGTTTGGAGCGAATATTATCTATACGGATATATTCCGCCAGAGCGAAGCTGTCGAAAAGACTTTGGGAATATCTTTCCGGGCTTCCTTTGACGAACTGTTGCTCGATGCGGACGTCCTTTCTTTCCATTGCCCGCTGACAGAAGATAATCAAAAGATTTTGAATGCTGAAGCTATCGCGAAAATGAAGGATGGGGCCATTGTAGTGAACACTGCTCGCGGGAAGTTGATAGACGAAGATGCTTTATATAAGGCGCTTGTTTCCGGAAAACTTCGTGCCGCAGGTATGGATGTCCATTACGAGGAACCCATGTTGGCTGATAATCCCCTAAAAACGTTGGATAATGTGATTCTCACGCCCCACATTGCAGGACTGTCTTTTGAAACTTTCCATAGCATGATGGTGGGGGCTATCGAGAATATTGTTGCGTTTGAGAATGGAAAATTGGCAGAAATAAAGAATAAAATTTTGGAGCTTTAATATGCGTATCGACATTCGTTCTGTTGTTTCAAAAACATTGCGAACAGTGGCGCCTAATTGGTGGGCTTATCGCACTTATTTACGGTCTCGCTGCAACCATAAAGGATTTTATGGTGGTTACGATAGTATTGATATGGCGACGTATATTGATAATCTGTGCAAAATTTTTTTGTCGGAAGAAGAACGGAAAGATTTTAGTTTTCGAAAAAAGGTGATTGTCGATATTATTAAATGCCATTGGAATTATGGAACTAATCCAACGGAGTATTTTTGTTATGGTTTTTTGAACAAGAATGATTTTGAACGGGCTACTTATTTGCCCCGTAAACAAAAGGATGACCTGTTGATTTCTCAGATGGGAAAAAGTTGGGAAAAAAACTTTGCATTTATTAAAGATAAGAACCTTTTCTACAAGGGAATGAGACAATATTTTCGTCGGGAAGCTTGCCAGGTAGAATCGCCTGCGGATAGAACTGATTTTTGCCGTTTGTTGGAAAAATATGGTCGTTTGATTTGCAAGCCGACGCATGGTGGTTGTGGTAACGGTATTGAAATTGTTGATATTAATGACTATAACGGTGATACTCAGTTAGCTTTTAATCATCTTCTTGAGCAGGGGGCGTACATTGCAGAAGAGATTGTAAAGCAAGATCCTAGAATTTCTGAGTGGAATGCTTCTAGCCTTAACACGTTTCGCATTCCTACTTTCCGCACCAAGGACGGTATAAAGATTTTTTACCCATCTATTCGAATTGGTCGTAGTGGAAGTATTGTAGATAATGCGGGTGCTGGCGGAACATTTGCTGCCGTTGACGCAGAGACTGGGCTGGTGGTTTCTGATGGCTTTGATAAGTTGGGACACCATTATTTGGCTCATCCAGATTCCGGAAAGCCCTATAAGGGTCAACAAATCCCAGAATGGGATGCTTTGAAGGAGTTTGTGACAGAAGTTCATAGCGCAATGCCGAAGGAACATAAATATATTGCCTATGATATGGCTCTTTCTACCCGTGGTTGGGTTGTTATTGAAGCTAATTGGGGGGAAGTTTCTATGCCGCAAATAGAATTGGGAAAAGGCCTGAAAAGGGAGTTTAAAAATCTGTTGTTCGGTTGATTGATATGAAATTTTTATTTGTCGGAGACATTATGCCTGGAGGTGTCTTACCTTATCAGGATAAATATATTGATGAAACGCTTCTTGATTACATGATGTCGTTCGATTTTCGTGTTGGGACATTAGAATGTGGTGTTGGTACGGATATTTCATTTGATAAGAAAAAAATGGAATCGACAAAGTCTATCGTATTTGTTCGAGATTGTGATTTGAAAAGAGTTGTCGAAATGAAATTTGACATTGTGTCTTTGGCGAATAATCATGCATTTGATTTGGGTGTTGATGGAATAAAGAATACCATAAAACAATTGGACGATTTGGGAATAAAGCATTTTGGTGCTGGAATAAACATTGAAGAGGCGAAGAAACCCGTTGTTGTGCAAAATGGAAACCAAACAATAGCGATTTTTGGTTGCTTGTTTGATTATCGTACGCCACGAATCTTTCATACAGCAACTGCTAATGAGCCGGGCCCATATCATACGTCTATTAAAGAAGTCTCATCTTACATTAAAGAATTGAAAAAGAAATATGATAAGGTTGTTGTTATGCCCCATTGGGGGGAAGAACACAAATACTTGCAAAAAAGCCTTTTTAAAAGCTATGCACAGCAAATGATTGCGGCAGGGGCCGATTGCATTATTGGAAGTCATCCACATATAATAAATCCGGTAGTAAGGTTTGAAGGTAAATTCTGTTTCTTTAGTTTGGGAAATTTCCTTTTCCCGGAGAAGTGTATGCAGGTCCCCCGTCCAATGTATTATCCCAAGACAGCGGAAGAATGTCGTTCTCTCAAACGAATGTGGACTTATCCGCAGAAAATTGCAGAGCCAATAGTGGCTGTGTGGAAACCCAAAAACCGTATTGGCATGATGGTTGAAATGGATGTTTCAGATTGTATAAAAACTCGTTGGCATTTAGTTTGTTTAACTGCCGACAATATTCTACATCGTTATTTTTCCACAATTGTTCGATTGCGTATGAAATTTTGGGCCATGCTTCTGCATATGCCCAAATATGATATGCTTTACAGGCTGCATAATAGCCGGTTCAACTTAGTAAAAAGGGCCGTGGATAAAATGAGGGCTTTTAATATTCCTGTACAGTTATAATTATGCCAGAAAAAAATCTTAAACAAAAAGCGGTTTCCGGCGTGCTTTGGACGACAGCGCAACGGTTTTCGTCCATATTTATTCAATTTATTTCTGGTATTATTTTGGCAAGATTGTTGCTGCCGGAGGATTATGGATGTATAGGAATGTTGTCTATTTTCATGTTGTTGGCATCAACATTTGTTGATGGTGGGTTTGGTGCTGCTCTAATCCAGAAAAAGAAACCGACACAAGAAGATTTCTCAACGATTTTTTATTGGAATGTTTGCTTGTCAATCATTATTTATTTGTTGTTGTTCTTTTTGGCTCCGATAATTTCAGAATTTTACAAAATGGAGCTATTGTGTCCCGTATTGCGAATACAAGGAATTGTTGTTGTTGTAAATGCGTTTCAAGTTGTGCAATTGGCACAACTAAATAAAAATTTTAAGTTTAAAAAAATTTCAATCGTTACGTTGCTGACTAGTATAATATCGTTATCTGTCACAATTATAATGGCCTATCAAGGATTTGGAGTGTGGTCGCTGGTTGCTCAAAATATATTGATGGTATTGATTCCGACAATTATATATTGGACGACAAATCATTGGAAACCGACTTTTGTTTTTTCAAGGAAATCATTTAAAGAACTTTTTGATTTCGGAATATTTATGTTTCTTACGTCTCTCTTGTCAACGCTTGTTAATAATATTCAGGGGTTGCTTATTGGAAAAATGTATTCGTCGTCAACAATGGGGTATTATTCAAAAGCTCATAGTACAGAAAAATTGGCGGCGACAAGCCTGTCACAAGTTATTTCGCAGGTTTCCTATCCTTTGTACGCGGAACTTCAGGATGACAAGGATCGGCTCGTTGGTGTTATAAAGAAATTGACTCTTTCAACGGCATTTATGACTTTCCCTTTAATGTTGCTTTTAGTTTTGATTGCGAAGCCTGTCTTTATTCTTTTGTATTCAGAAAAATGGACTCCTGCCGTTCCTTTTTTTCAAATTCTTTGCGTAGCAGGATTGGCGATATGCCTTCAAGCGGTCAATTCACAGGCCATAGCTGCTGTGGGCAAAAGTAAGGCCATGTTTAGTTGGTCTGTTGTCAAACAGTTTACTGGCCTTGGCTTTATGTTGGTAGGTTTTTTTGTGTTTGGAATGAAAGGTCTTTTGATTGGTATGGTTATGAAATCTTGGCTTATTTATTTGATAAATGCGTCTTTGGTTTCACATTTTATAGGATATAAACTTGCTCGGCAACTTTTAGATTTGTTGCCTGTTTTGCTGCTTGCTTTAGGTTCGTATTTGGGGACTTATTATATTGCGTCTTTTATTGAATGCTCAATATATATAAATGCATTAATTCGCATTGTGGTTTTTGGGGTGGTGTATTTTGTTGGGGCAGCATTTACTAAACTTTATGCGTTTACTTTATGTAAGGATTTGCTGTCTCCTTATTTAACTAAATTTTTGAGGATGGTGAAGTGACGGATCTTTTTTTAAAATTTTTGAGAAAATTTTCGATAAACTCTATCCCAGAGAATGTTTTTGCACAGGCTCGAAATTGTTTTCTTGATTACCTAGCTTGCACTTTGGCGGGTGCCAAGGCTTTTTCCGAGAAGGATCTTGCTTATATTGACTCGTTAGATTCCGGTAGTGGCAAGGTTTCGGTACTTGGCTTGCAAAAAAAATGTTCCTTACAGACCGCAGCCTTGATTAATGGAATGAATTCGCATGTGATGGAACTTGACGATGGACATCGTAAGGGCGCCGTTCATGTGGGGGGGACGATTTTCTCGGCGCTCCTTCCTGTTGCCGAAAAAGAAAAATTGTCCATGCGAGAATTCTTGTACGGCGCCATTATTGGTTATGAGGTGACTATTCGCCTTGCCTGTGCTGTGCAGCCAGGGAACAAGTTGCGTGGCTATCATGCTACTGGAACTTGTGGGACTGTTGGTGCGGCGATGGCAATTGCTGCCGCGCTTCGTTTTGATTTTGACCAGATGAAGTCTGCGTTTTCTGCTGCGGTGACTTCTGCGGCAGGTGTACTCGAAATGCAGGAGGACAATGCCGATTTGAAGCCGTTGAATGTCGGTAGGGCCGCGATGGATGCGGTGTCTGCTGCGTATCTAGGGAAAGCCCGTTTTAAGGCTCCCAACGATGCACTTGGCGGGAAACGAGGCTTTTTGAAGGTTATGACAGATGATGCGAAGCCTTCGTTCTTGATGGATTTTGAGCCGGGCGCGTTCTGTATAATGTCTGTTTACAATAAGCCCTATGCTTCTTGTCGACATACGCATCCGGCGATTGAAGCGGCAATGAAAATTCATGCGGATAAGAATTTTAAAGTTGAAAATGTCAATTCTGTAGTTGTGGAAACCTACGGACTGGCTGTCGGCGGGCATGATCATTCCGATATCACGGGGGTGAGCTCCGCAAAAATGAGTATGCCCTATTGTGTTGCTGTCGCTTTGATTACAGGAAAAGCTGGACTTGAAGAGTTCTCGGAAAAATGGGTTTGGAACAAAGATGTGCTGGCGTTGGCGCGGAAGGTTAAAGTTATTGAAAATGAAGAACTTTCTGCGTTATGTCCGGCAAAAAGAGCATCGATTGTCGACGTATATGTGGGGGACACTAAATTCACTGAACGGATTGATTATCCCAAGGGTGAACCAGAAAATCCATTAACAGAAGAAGAGCTTCGACAAAAGTTTTGTGGCCTGTTACGCTATGCCTGCGTAGAAGAGGAAACAGGTAATGATGTTTGGAATTTGGTTTGTAAAGTTGACTTAAACATTAATGATTTGTTGGATTGCCTAAGAAAGGCCACATGACTGAAAAAAGGCGTGCAGTTTTTATCATTTGCTTTCTACTCGCTTCGCTTTGCGGGGTGATGGCTGCTATAGCGGGTTCTGAAAAAACAGACAAAGAAATTCTTGCGAAAAAAAAGATTTTTGAACCATGGGGCATGAATGTTCATTTAGTCTTCCCTAGTGCGAAGCCATTCATGAACCAGCTTTGTGCTGCAATGAAAGATGCTGGTGTTCAGATAATACGTATTGATGGCTATTGGTCCTACGGAAACATGCAGGCTCAACGAGCGTTGCTGGATAGCGCCATGTATTATGCGGATTTGCATGGGTTGAAAGTCTTGTTGAATTTTCCGACAGTTCCGGCCAAGAAAGATTCTGCATCTGTCGATGAATGGTGTAAAATGTTGAAGTTCTATGCGAGTCGATATGATGGCGAAACACCTATACGACTTACAGATTCCGGAGAGGTCCGCTATCCCAAGGTCAATTATTTTGAGCCGATGAATGAGGTCGATTTTGTTTATGATCAGGGCAAAATAACCTTAGAAGAAGCTTTTATGCTAACTCGAAAATCGGCAGAGGCTATCCGCGAAGCTAGGCCAGAGAGCGACGTTAAAGTTGTTATGGCGGGAATATGCTCTTTTAGTCAATTTGTGAAAAAATTTTTGAGTTACAAAGATAAGGATGGTATTTCTTTAAAAGAATTAGTTGATGTTGTTTCATATCACGATTATACAACGTCGGCAGATGGATGGATGTATGATATAAAACGGCGAAAGAAAGAGTTTAAGGAGGCTGGTCTAGAGGACAAAGAAATTTGGCTTACGGAATATGGAAGTAATCTATACGAAACGGACTTTGATGAGCAGGCGAGTTTTTTTGTGAAACGTAGTGTGGAGGCGTTATCTTTGGGGATAGATAAGATTTTTTATTACCAGTTTCACTATTATGGAGGAAATACTTTCCCTTTAAAACTTCAAAGGGAAGACTATTTTGGTATGGTTGATACGGGCATAAAAAATCCCTACGTGGAATTTCTTGAAAATAGGGATGATGGTGAGTTTTCTATTATGACAAAAGGTCGCCCTATTCGGGTTTACATCACGGGAGAAAAAAGAGTTTCTTTGCATGAATTGAACGATCTGATTTTGAGACAACTAAAGGATAGTGGATTAAGGATTGCGGGAAAGGGCTTTTCTGTTGTTTCCGTTGTTTTGTTTCAGAAGAAAACAAAGAAAGAGAATGTTATCTGGACAGGAAAAATAAGAGTTGACTCCGATAGTAATCAGGTTTTGAAGTTGACGCCTGAATTATTTAAAACTGCAACAAAAAATGATTGTATATTGGTTTATGTTGAAAATGTGCCAGAAAAGATATTTGAGTGGGACGAACTTAGGCCGTTTCCTGTGTATGAAGCATACACATCTCTAGCTTCATTACTGGTGAAAGAGGCATCCTTGCCGGTAAAATTGTCTAAGGAAAATAAGCAATATGCGTGGAGTAAACCAGATGGGACTAATGTTTTGGCGATTTGGGATGAATTAGGTGAAATGATGTTGACTCGGGCAGAGGGGGGGGACTCCGGTTACTATATTTTTGATGATTTAGGACGTAAGCTAAAAAAAAGGAATATTCTGATAAGAAATAGCCCGTTTCTTTTTGTTGGAAAGGATTCGTTGCTGATGCGAGGTTTTTAGATGGATAGTCAGTTTCCTCTTCCTAGTCGCGATTACGAGGTGTTGATTCGATGCTTTTGCTTTAATCAGGAAAAGTATATAGAGGATACGTTAAAAGGATTTGTGTCTCAAAAGACATCTTTCTCTTTTGTTGCTTTGATTGTAGATGATTGTAGTACTGATGGTACTCAGGATATTATCCGTAAATACGAGGCTTTGTATCCAGATATAGTAAAAGGCGTTTATTTAAGGGAAAATCATTTTTCGAAGAAAATGACAAAGATGCCTTATGTGAATCCTTGGCGAGACCATTGTAAATACGAAGCTATATGTGAAGGAGATGATTATTGGATTGATCCGTTAAAATTACAAAAACAACATGATTTTCTGGGAACACATCCTGAATGTTGTATGGTTTACACCAATATTAATTGGTATGATCAACAAAAGGGGCTGATGCTTGAGAATTACTTTAGCCAATACTATAAGGTGCCTACGACATTTAAGGAACAACTTGTTCAGGGAGGTTTTTGGGGGCCATGTTCTTGGATGATGAGGATGGAAGTTGCGAGAATGACTTTGCCATTCAAATCATCTGATGGAAGTTTTGTTCGTTTGCTTGAAATGTTGCTTCGCTATAAAATTGGATATATAGATGATGTGACCGCCGTCTATAGAAAAATTGATGAGTCTGCATCGCATAGTAAAAGCTGTAAAAGATTGTATCGGTACGGGAAAGGTGTCTATAAAATTAAGCAATGGTATATGGAAAAATATCCTGAACTGATAGGCCCGGCGGATCGGGATAAAGTAGACTTGTTGTTTGTGGAAAACTATGTTCATCACATGGTTTATTACAGGGATTTCGAAATGTTAAAAATAATTAAATCAAATAAGAACTTGAAAATCCCAGTGAGAAAGAAAATATGGATGCTGCTGCCGAACTTTATTGCGAAGCCAATTATTTTTATTTTGCATAAGCGGAAAGGGGAAGCTTTTTGATATGAGAAATAGCAATGTTGAATTGTTGCGTTTTGTTTTGATGGTCGGTATATGCCTGTTGCATACGCTTTTTTTGGGAAAAAATCTAGGTTCGTTTACAAGTGGAATTGATAGAGTTGATTTTTTTGTCGTTGCTTGCGTAATCCCTGCTGTAAATGTGTTTATGTTGATATCGGGATATTTTGGAATCAATACTACAATAAAAAAGATAATGTATTTTGTCCTTTACGGCTTTATTGCTTATGTTTTGTTATTTGTTATAAAAACTACAATTTGGCAAAAACCTATTTCAATGTTAGGCTTTGTTCGGAATATATTGCCAATCTCTACATTTGTTTGGTGGTTCTTTACATATTATTTTATGATTATGTTGTTGGCTCCTTTTATAAATAAAGGATGTGCTGTTGTTTCAAAAAAATATTTCAGAGCCTTTATACTAATTTATTTTTTGATAAATTCCTTTGGCCTTTATTGGGGGCGGATTAGTGATGGATCTAATTTTCAGACATTGCTATTTTTATATTTAGTAGGAAGATATGTTTCTATATACAATGTGAAGTTGAATAAATATTTTAGTGTGACGGCGTATTTTGCTTGCATAGCCGCTCTGTGCTTTATTGAGATTTATTTTTATGAAAGGGGCACGGTGGAAATGTGTAAACTGCTGTATTGCTATAATAACCCTCTTGTGGTTTTTGCATCATTGTCGGTGTTGCTGTTTGTTGTGTCGTTCAAGCCTCGCTCAAATCCGATTTTTATTCACTTGGGGAAACATTCTTTTTTGATTTATTTGTTGACAACGATGCCGTTTTTTAGTTGGTGGGCTGGACTTTATTCAGACAGCATTTGGATTTGCATTTTGTCAATATTGGCTACCTGTTTTTTGATTACGATAATTGATATTCCGATTGTTTTCTTTGTTAATACATGTGTGCGGAAATTATCTGCGACTTTTCCTTTGTTGAAGGATTAATGTTTTTTTTGAAATGGTATGAATATGGTTAAAACTCGTTGTGATTATTTGGATGAAATAAGTGGTTTGTTTATTATTCATATGATTCTTTGGCATTGTTTTCAAAATGCAGGAATGATGGATTGTTCTGTTTATAGAATCTTAAGTAGGTTATTCTTTTTTTTTATGCCTTGGTTCTTCTATAAATCGGGAATTTTTTTCAATCCTCAAAAAACATTTAAAGAAATTGTGTCGGCAGGTTTTAAACGGCTCCTAATTCCATTTATTTCTTTCTTTTTAATGGGACTTTTGTGTTGGATGGTTCATCTCTTTTTTACATCGGGATTAAGTGTGACGGCTGCTGTTGTTAATCCAATGAAAGAGCTGTTGCTCTATGGTTCATGCAATGGCAATTTAGCTTTATGGTTTTTATTGACTTTGTTTTTTGTTAGAATATTGTATTGGATTGTTTCGAAAGTGCCGTGTTCTTCAGTTGTGCAGATTGTTGTTTTGTTTGGCTTGGTTGTTTTATGTAGTAATTTTGGTCCTCACAAGCCTTATTATGTTGGTAATACATTCTTGGGTCTGTTCTTTTTTTCTTTGGGCCGAGCTACATTTTCCCCCTTGCAAGGGGAGGGAGGTAAAAGAAATCTTTTAATAGCGGTCTCTGGTTTTGTTTGGCTGAGTGTTGTGTTGTTTGATTGGACTCGAGGGGATGCGCGAACCAATGCCGGTCGGTTATATGAAGGTTGGCTCTTGGCTTCCGTTGCAGGAATTTTGGCCGTGAACTTTTTGGGAGCGAAGAAGAATAGAAAATTGGGAATTCTTTCAAAAATAGGCCGTTCTAGTATGGTTTATTTTGTGGTTCATTGGCCGTTGATAATTTTAATAAAAGCCTTTTTGGTAGATTTGTTAGGATGGGAAAATCATCTGAAAGTATTGTGTGTTATGGTTTCTTTTTTACTGATTTCTCTGCCGTTGATTTCATGGTTTGTTAATCGGAAAATGAAATGGATTGTTGGAGCGTGATAAATGAATGAAAAAATTCTTATATCAATTGTAATTCCTGCTTTTAAAGCACAGTATTTGCATGAGGCCATCGCCTCTTGTTTGGCTCAAACATATTCGAATTTTGAATTAATTGTGGTTAACGATTGTTCTCCTGAAAATTTGGAGATGATTGTAACAAATTTTGAGGATTCTCGAATTCGTTATTATTGTAATGCGGCGAACTGCGGTGCGTTGAATGTTGTTGACAATTGGAATATTTGCCTTGGATATTGTAAGGGCGATTATGTGATATGTATGGGCGATGATGATCGCTTGAAACCCTGTTGTTTGGAAGAATATATAAAGCTTATAGAAAAATATCCGGGTCTTGGTGTTTATCATGCGTGGACGGAGTTGATTGATGAAAAATCTAATTATTTTGATATTCAGCCGCCTCGTCCTGAATACGAGAATGTTTATTCTCTTTTATGGAACCGTTGGGATAATCGTGAAAAGCAGTATATTGGTGATTTTTTATTTGATGTTGCCAACCTTCGCAAAAATGGCGGCTTTTTTAAGCTTCCTCTTGCTTGGGCTTCTGATGATATTTCTGCCATTATTGCTGCAGCAAAGAATGGTATTGCGAATACGCAAACTATTTGTTTCCAGTATCGTGTAAATCCCCATACAATAACGAATTCAGGTAATTTTGGTACTAAGGTTGATGCGATTGTTCAAGAAAGAGAATGGTATGACGGATTTCTTGCTTCTAGACATCCAGAAAATGAAATGGAAAAGAAATATTATGAGGTCATTCTTCGTAATAAAGAACGTTTTTTTAATCGAAAAATCGGCTTGTATTTGGGTTTGGGCATAAAACAAGAGTGGTCTCTTTTTTTTAAATTTTGGAGAAAACGTAAATTGTTGAAGTTGAATGGTTTTGTTTTTAAGTATGCGTTGCTTGTTGCTGTGAAAACACAAAAAGATATATGCTGAAAATAAAGAAAGTATATCATATATTGTTAGCTCTCTATCCAATCCTGTCTGGATATGGTTTTTCTGCACAGCTGGATTTTGGAACAATATTGATTTTTTGTTTTGGATGTATTTATTTTTTGAAAAAACGGGAAAATGTTCGTTTGGTTTCTTTTCGAGGGTATTTGTTGTTCTTTTTCGTGGCGGTGTCTTTTTCGTTGTTCTTTTTGAAAACTTTTCCTACAAGGTTGCTTCTATTTTCGATTAATTTGTGGATTGCGATTGCTTTAGTTGATGTGGATCTTTTGAAAAAGTATTACTTTAGAACCGTTACTGTATGCTGTGCTTATTTTGTTCTTCAGGAAATAACCTATAGATTGATGGGGTCTAGGATCAGCGGCTTGACGACTTTGGTTCCTACGATTTATGGTTCTTTTTCTGCGAAATATATTGCTATTCAAAAAATCGTGCCTAGGTCTGCGTCGTTCTTCCTTGAACCTTCATATTTCGCTCAGTTCTTGTTCCCGTATATAGTGCTAAAACTATTTTCAACCGAAAAGAAAAACATACGCAGTGCGGTGCTTGTTTCTTTTGTCATGTTGCTTACAAAAAGCGGGAGCGGAGCGCTCTTATTAATGATTATATGGGGCTTTTGGTTTTTTTGTTCTAATGTCAAGACGAGCATAAAAATTACTATTGGGATATCGGGTACACTTGTATTGTTTGCTATGCTTTTTTGGGGGGAGGGAATTTTGAATGCGCTCACAAATCGTGTTTCGGAGGTCACCTCTACAACGAATACGTTTAAGGGGGATGGTGAAACCTCTGGCTTTATTCGGTTCTATAGAGGGTACTATTTGTATGCTGATTTACCGTGGTTTAATAAACTGTTTGGATCCACTAAAGAAACTATTTCTATGGCTATGTTGAAAAGCCAGTTTCTCTGGAGTAGAGATAGCTTTATGAATGGAATGCAGACGTTGTTGATTTACCATGGGTTGTTTGTTTGTGTTTTGTATATGAGACATCTAATACTCCTTTTTAAGGGACGTCTAAAAAAGAAGGAATTGATTCTGCTAGTTATGGGATTTATTTATTTGATGCTCTCTGAGTCCTATTATCTATGTTCAAGAGCTTTTGTGACATTGCTGCTTATTTATGGCTTTATTCAAGTTGACTTGAGTGCGCATGCTAAAAAGATAAAGTTCTTTGGTAAAGGATGAAAAATTAACGTGATGAAAAAACTGATTATAACTCGCCATTATATGGACGATAACAATGGTGGGTCAAATGCATCCAAAGGTTTTATTTGGTCTTTAGGTTATATTTATTCCGATTGCACGTTGATTTATCCTGAACACGATGGAGTTGATTCTTCGAGGTTTATTCCGTTTTCCGTCAAAAAAGTACCTGTATTTGACCATCGTTCCAAGTTGAGGAAGGGTTTGGATGTTTATCGGGGTCGCCTTCATCGTTTTGTAGATTTTGTCAAAGACCATTTGAAACACGAAAAGTATGACTTGATTGTTCTCGATCATAGCGTTACGGCGGCCGGATTGATTGATGCTGTGAAAAAATCTGGGGCTAAGGTTGTCTCGCTTCACCACAATGTAGAGGCGGACTATATAAAAGATAACGAGTCTAGTCTTTTATACCGAATCCCATACGACTATTTTGCGATTAAGGCGGAGAAAGATGCTCTTCGTTTGAGTGACATAAATCTGACGCTTACAAGGAATGATGCCTCCGTCTTTCAGAAATGGTTTGAAGGCAGAAATCTTCACCTGCATGCTGTCGGAATATGTGAATATTTGTGGAAACCTTATATGAGTTTCCCTAAAACATCAGCTAGTAATACTTTTGTTATTTCTGGTTCCTTGTGCTTTAAACAGTCTGCTGTTCCTATCCTAGAATTTATTCGGCGTTTTTATCCAATTATGCAGAATGTAAGCCCTGGCTGCAAATTGATTGTGACTGGTCGAAATCCGTGTACAGAAATAGTTGATGCGTGCAAGATACAGGGGATTGAGTTGATTCCGAATCCAGAAAATATGGATGATATTATTAAGCGGGCATCTGTGTACATTTGCCCTATAAATGCAGGAAGTGGTATAAAGCTTCGTGTGATGGATGGATTGAAAAGGGGAATGCCTGTTATTTGTCACAAGGTATCTTCTGTTGGTTATGAAACGCTTGAGAAAGGCGGGGCTTTGTTTGTTTATGATGACGAAGAAAGCTTTAAAAAGGCCTTGCAGCAGGTTGCGTCAAAGCATTTTAGTGCAGATGAAATATATTCGTTATATCGACGGGAGTTCTCGTTCATGTCGGGAGTAAATAGATTGAAAGAAGTCCTCGCCGAAGAAGGCGTGTTGTAGGTGGAATCTATATGAAACATATCCTGTTCTTGACTCCTTTTGTGCCGAGCAATCGTGCGGGCGGTGAAAATTTCACTAGGTTGCTTTTGGAGAAACTGTCGCAGTCGTGCAAGATAGATTTGATTTATTTTCTTTATAAGGATGACCCTTTGTATGAGAAACCGAACTCAAATATAAAGGTTGTTGGCCTGATAGAGAACTCAATGTTCTTTAAATTAAAACATGCTGTGCTGCATCCTCTGACACATCCGATGTTTACAGTTCGTTTTAGTAAATTTCTTTTGACGAAAATAAAAGAACTCGTTGTCGAAAATCATTACGATCTGCTGTATTTAGACCATTCTCAAATGTTTTTGTATGGAAAGTTCTTTCCTGAAATTCCGAAGGTATTGATGTCGCATGATGTCATGGTACAGCGCTTTGCTCGTTCGGGAAATTGGCTGAGTAAAAAAATGATCCTTCGCGGTGAAGGAAATCTGATGAGAATGCCGAATTCTACGGTTTTTACATTCAGCGAAAAGGATTGCGAAATTGTAAGAGATGCTTATGGTGTTGATTCTCGCGTAACAAATTTCTTTTTGGATGAAACGACGGAAAACGCCGTTCCGCAGAAGATTGAAAAAAGGCTGGTCTTTTTCGGGAAATGGAATCGCGCTGACAACTTTGATGGCTTGAAATGGTTTTTTGACAATGTGTATGAAAAACTAAGCCCCGATTTCCAGATTCTAATTATAGGTAAGTGGTTGCCAGAAGATTTTCAGAAACGCATAAAGCCATCCAATAATGTGGAATATTTGGGGTTTGTTGAAAATCCGTATACGATAATTGCGAATAGCTTGGCTACGTTATCTCCGCTGTTTTCGGGAGCCGGCGTGAAGGTTAAGGTGGTTGAGTCCCTGGCTTGTGGAACGCCGGTAATCGGGAACGAAATTTCGTTTGAAGGGATATCTTCTCTTTTTTCAGAGTTTATGATACGTGCCGATTCTGCCGAAGAATATTTAAAGGCTATTGAGAATATATCAATAGATTTAAATAAGCGCAAACAGTTTAAACAAACATTTATGGATAACTACAAAAATCAATCCATTGTGAATTTTATAGAAGAAATGTAAGGTCCCGTTAATTGGAACCATACATTTTTTCGTAATACTTTTCGTAGTCGCCGCTCGTGATGTTGTCGAGCCATTCCTGGTTGTCGAGGTACCAGCGCACGGTCTTCTCGATGCCTTCCTCGAACTGCAGCGACGGTTCCCAGCCCAGCTCCTTCTGGAGCTTGGTGGAGTCGATGGCATAGCGGGCATCATGGCCCAGGCGGTCTGTGACGTAGGTGATGAGGTTCATGTCCTCGCCTTCCGCGC
>JAEEUY010000202.1 GCA_016290715.1 Bacteroidales bacterium | reverse complement strand
TGTGCCGTACTGCAAACCGCGGCACGCTGATAGGTTGGGTGTACCTGACGCTTGCTTTGCCGCGGAAGAACAACGAACTATACTCAAGAGCCATAATCATAAAAAGCCACAAAACCATAGAAAAATTGTTCGGTATGAATCCTTGGGTGTCCCAATGACGAAATCAGGAAGTTTAGCGGACAGCAATAGTAAATTAAACTTACTGTTTTTTTGTCCACAACCATAATCCCCTATTTCATTGGTATTTCCGACACCATTTCTAACTTCATCATTGGGAACCCAAGGTTTTGTGTCAAGAGTAGAAAAGAAATTACATAAATGTGTATCACACGGTTTTATATTTTTCTCATTTAAAAAAAATACAAAGTAATTTGTATTTTTGCAATTAAAAATATTCTTAACAGAAATATACTTGTATCATGAAAAACAGACTACATATCCAAGAAGAGGCGGCACGTTGCCTGCTGTGCGAGGATGCACCCTGCACCAAAGCGTGTGGCAAGGGGGATCCTGCACGTGCTATCCGTGCCATCCGTTTCGACAATTCCCAAAACGCGCACAGATGGATTAGCGAATGTACCGATACTGATCTTGAACATGCCGAACAGGCTTGTATTCACTACGACCGGCCCATTCGCATACGCGAAATGCTCCGTTCTGCAAGCTGCAATCCCATTCCAGCCAACAAATCCCTACCCACCCTTGCTATTGACTTCTGTGGCATTCATTGCGAGAATCCCTTCTTTCTTGCGTCATCGGCTGTGTGCACCAACTACGAGATGGTGGCTCACGCTTTCGAAATGGGATGGGCGGGCGTTTTCTACAAGACCATCTGCAAACAGGAGATCCGTGAAGTGTCTCCTCGTTTCGATGCGGTCAAGGAGGGGACTTCCTTCATCGGTTTCCGCAATATGGAACAATTATCGGAAAATCCCTATGAAGTTGATTTTGATATTCTTCATCGCTTGAAGAAGAACTACCCCTCGAAGATTGTCGTTGCAAGCATTATGGGACAAACCGAAGAAGAATGGATAGAGTTAGCCAAGATGTCAGAAGATGCTGGCTGCGATGCTGTGGAACTGAACTTTTCGTGTCCACAGATGCGTGAAAGTGGCATGGGCTGCGATGTGGGACAAGATCCTGAACTGGTTACGTTTTTCACTGCATACGTTAAGCGTACTGTGAAGATTCCCGTCATTGCCAAGATGACCCCAAATATTGCCCATATCGCCCAACCTGCGATGGGAGCCTACTTTGCCGGGGCAGACGCCATTTCTGCCATCAATACAATCAAAAGTGTAACCCTTGGTGAAGGTTCAGAAGTGAACGGTTGTCAGACAGGATCGGGGTATTCAGGCAAAGCTGTCAAGCCCATTGCGCTACGTCATATTCTGGCGATGGCTAAAAACCCTATCATGAAGAACATACAATATAGTGGTATCGGTGGAATAGAAACTTGGCGCGATGCCCTTGAGTTCCTCCAATTGGGTTGTGGCAATGTGCAGGTGTGCACTGCTGTGATGGAGTACGGCTACCGCATCATCGACGACCTCATACTGGGACTACAAACCCACCTGCAAGAACGTGGTATTGAGCACCTTGGGGATATCGTGGGCGAACGCCTGCCGTCGTTTTTCCTCCCTTCCGACCTTGACCGTAGCACGATGGTCTATCCTACCATCGACCGTGAGAAGTGTATCGGTTGCGGCCGCTGTTATATTTCCTGCTGTGATGGCGGGCATCGGGCCATCACCTTCGACAAGGAGACACGCCAGCCCCATATTGCCGGTGCCAAATGTGTCGGCTGCCACCTCTGCCGCCTCGTCTGTCCTGTGGGAGCCATCGGTGTGGCAAAGCGGATTGTAAAGCGGTAGGCAATTTGAAAATTTGCGGGGATCCCTCTCAAAATCCTACTCGTTCGAAATTCACTGCAAAAAAGCAGCAAATTTCGAATGTAAGAGTTTTTTTTATTTTTTTGCTAAAAAAATTCCAAATCCTCATAATTTTTTTATCGAAAATATTCCAAATCCTCACTTTTTTGAATATGGCGTGGTGCTGGAAAGTTCCATTAGGGTGAAACCGGCATCTCTGTACCACTCGCTCAGTTCCGCAAAGAAGTCGTACTGGAGGATAATCGACAGCTTCATCAGCGTGACGGTGTCAATCCACTGTCGGGAGAAGATGAGATAGACATTGTTGCGATGACAGCCCAATTGCTGCGCAATCCACGGCACCTTGATGCCCTTCTGCGCCACCACTTCATGGATGTGTCTGCCGATATGTATGTCCGTAATCTTCTTCATAAAAAAAGCGTGGAACCTGTTCCTTGCCTGACATCCGGGTTACCACGCCCACCAATCTAACAAGTTGCTCCACGCCGTAACGTTACGGCATTAGGTAACTTCCTTGATTGGTTCTGTCCTCCAAAAGAGGACGCTGTGGTAATTGGATGTCAAGGATAGCCACAAATGCTATCTGATATGTGTGTTGTTTTTTAGTTCTTTTTTGATGTTATAAATTATAAATGAAATTTGTATTGTAAAAGTGTGCCAAAGTACAACTTTTCCGTTAAATACCTCCCTTTTCGTTCAATCCTTTGAGGGGCGGCTGAAGCGAACTTGTAAGAACACGATAAAAAAATTGCGTATATTGTTGTTTTTCAACGCATTATAATTTATTACGTTTATAATTATTATATTTATAATTATTGCTGTCCGCCAAAAGTTTTGCGTTTATAAGTAATATACTGCTATTAAGTTATTTACAGATAAATCGCAAAATATGGACTTGGCGTAGATGGCTGAGCTTGCCGAAGCCACATCTGCTTTGCTTTTATTCTTTCTTCTTTTCTTTGTCTTGACACAAAAAAAAAGAAGCAAAAGAAAAGTCAAGGCTGTGCTGAAAAAAACTAAAAAATGACTTCATAAAGCTAAAGTTTACAAAACTCGCGCTGCTCTTTTTAGCCAAAGTCGCTTTTAATAACAGGCATACAGCGATGAACCACTGTATTTCAATGCGCTCAAACAGTGTAAACTTCTTAACGCTTTATTCCATCATTTTTTTTGACGTTTTTTTCATCAAGGCCTTATTTGGGCGGCGGCATGGGATTCCGTTCCAAAGGAACGAACTCTCAGTAACCCCACATAAACGAACGTAGTGAGTGCAATGTGGGGGGCAATGTGCCGTACTTCAAACCGCGGCACGCTGATAGGTCGGTTGTAGCTGATGCTTACTTTGCCGCGGAAGAACGATGAACTATTCTCAAGAGCCATAATCATAAAAAGCCACAAAACCATAGAAAATTGTTTGGTATGAATCCTTGGGTTTCCCAATGACGAAGTCAGAAAGTTTAGCAGACAGCAATAAATTTTAAACTTTTTTTATGTGGGGTGGTCTATGGTATTAAATTTTTGTGTACTTTTGCACATCATTTCAAAACAAATAAAATCATAGGAGGAACGCTATCGAATAAATTTCTATCTCTTTACATTTATTAAACAAAGGAAAGGAGAGCCTTATGAAAAAGATAGCGTTAACGGATAACGAACTGATTAGTCGTTATGTGGCTGGTGATGAATCCGCTTTAAAATCTTTGATCAAGCGTCACGAAAAGAAAGTGTATTCTTATATTATGCTTTCGGTTAAAAATCGTGAGTTGGCAGAAGATATTTTCCAAGACACCTTCATTAAGGTGATCAATACTCTCCGTTCCGGGAATTACAAGGAAGAGGGAAAGTTTGTTCAATGGGTGATGAGGATTGCCAATAATCTGAAAATTGATTATTTCCGTAAAATGCAAAGAATGCCCGCTTTTGAGAACAATGGCGACTTCGACATTTTTGATGTGATTTATGGGACAGAACCATCCATCGAACAGAAAATCATTAAAGAACAAATTTATAAGGATATTACTTCATTGGTGAAATTATTGCCGGATGAACAAAGGGAAGTCCTCGAGATGAGAATTTATCAGGATATTAGTTTTAAAGATATTGCAGAAATTACCAATGTGAGTATCAATACTGCTCTCGGCAGAATGCGTTATGCTTTGATTAATTTGCGCAAAATTATCAAAGAGAAAAATGTGGCTATCTGCTAATCCTTTATTGTTTTTATTTCTTTTGTAAAATAAAACAAGATTTATTGCGTTACAAATAGGTGAATTATTTTTCATTAAAGTATTTGCCTATGGAAAACTGCGTTACTCCTTTAAAAAAGAAAGCCCCTAAAAAAATAGCCCCTCGCAAATTTGTTATTGAGAATATCTTAAATTATTCCCGTTCCTTGAGCATTATTAACTTTTCAGGACGAGAACCCATGTTTTTTATCAATAATTAATCTTCTAATTTTGCTAAAATGCTGTTAATGACTATAATCATTATGTTATTTTATAAGTTGCGAAAATAGTTGCCTATTTGTGTTCGGCCTGCTGTTTTGAGGTGAAACAAATGTGTTATTCGTGTTTTACTAAAAAATATGCCACCGTCGGATAAGGCGCAGCAGTGAGGTGGGTAATAATGATACCAAAAAGAGAAGTACGTGATTGAGGAATCCTGGCGTGCGCTGGGCTTTTCCACGGAACATGGCGCGAAGCCCCTTTCGCGCAAGTTTTTCAGGCGTTGTAATATAACCGATAAACATACCGATTTTAGTTGCTGTATTGCTGATATTGTATAACCCAGTATTTACGGCACCAGGACGTACCGCAGTAACAATTACCCCCTTGTGGTATAATTCAATATGTAAACTGCGGGAGAAATTCTTTAAAAAAGCTTTGGTCGCACTATAGGTGGCCAACCGCTGGACCGCAATCTCTGAAGTAATGGAACTCATATTCAAAATATAACCCTTGTGCCGATTTGCCATCTCCTGGCCGAAATAGTAAGCTAGCATGGCTGGGGTGTTGACGTGTAGGTTGAGTATCATGTTGTTGAAACTTTCCGTGTCGGCAATGAAATCGCGGTCGTGGTAAACGCCGGCATTGTTAATGAGCACTTCAATCTCTATTTGGTTCCCCTTGCAATATTCATACAACTCTCGGGCAGCATCCGGTCGGCCGAGGTCTCTTACAAGAGGAATGACTTCTACAGCATATTGATTCTTAATAAGTTGTGCTTTTTCAACAATCTCATTCGCCATATTGCTGACAATGAGTAGATTATACCCTCTTTGGGCTAATTGGAGTGCATATTGGTATCCGATGCCTGAACTTGCCCCTGTAACAAGGGCATAGGAATGAGGTGAAACGGTCATATTATTGGGGTTGATGGATTAATCAGCGGCAAAAATATTCAAAAATATAACAAGCCCAATAGTGGTTTTATTATTTTTTGTATTTTTGTTGGTTGGTTTTCACAACTGCCATAAACTTTTTCCATTTTGTGAAGTGGGTCGTTTAAATTGCTTAAATTATTGATTTAAATTATATAATATGAAAAAAATCCTGATTACATTAACACTGGCAATGAGCGTGTTTGCGGTAACATTTGCGCAGTCAGCCCTTGTGGGTACGGGCGGTGAAGTATCAAATAATGATGGAAGTGTCAGTTTCTCTGTTGGGCAGATTGCCGTGCAAAACAGTAGTGATGGTACAATCACCATTTCTGAAGGGGTACAACAACCGTATGAAATTTCTGTTGTGGGCGTGGACAATTATCATGGTATCACGCTTAATGCGGTGGTATATCCGAACCCGACGGTTGGGGAGTTGCAATTGACCATTGACAATCTACAATTGGAAGGGGAGGTGAAAGTGTTTGATGTAAATGGGAAATTCCTGTTTTCAAAGAAGATAGAGGGGGAAAACACCCGATTGGATCTGTCGCGGTATGCCACTGGCACATACTACATTAATGTGTGTGGGGGGAAGGAAGTGATGAAGACATTCAAGGTGGTGAAAACGGGAATGTGATGAGGTGATGAAGGGATGAAAGGGGTGAAATCTTATGATTAAAAAAATAGATAACCAAAAATAAAAATTATGAAAAAAATCTTTATCACATTAGTACTGATAATCAGTATGATTGCGGTGTCTTTTGCACAAGCTCCGCAAAAGTTTACTTATC
>JAEEUY010000201.1 GCA_016290715.1 Bacteroidales bacterium | reverse complement strand
TAGCAAAGAGTTTGACTCTAATGCACCATATAGGGATGTAACCATTGTTTATGGCATCTTAAATGTAGATGAGCCTATCAATTATGTAAAGATATACAAAGGTTTTCTTACCGATGGGGATGCTTCCGGAGTGGCTTCTGTTTTCGACAGTATCTATTATCACCCTGAACAGATTGAGGTGAAGTTGGAAGCGTATGTCGGAACAAATAAAGTGAGTGAGTGGATATTGGATACCACCACGGCAATTCCCCGTGAAGAAGGCAGCTTTTCAGACAAGCAGTTGCTTTATAAAATCGATCAGCCATTGCGGGTTGATGCCTCATATCTGTTAACAATCAAGAATAACCAGACAGGTCGTGTGATTACGGCCAAGACAAATATTGTAGGGGATTTTAGAATCACCCAGCCGAATGTGGAGGCATTGAATATTTCCAATGCCACTCCCAATCCATTTGGATTCACCGCACCTGCCCAAGGTTCAGCTTACGATATTTATCAATATTTTTATTGGTTGGAGCGGGACAAGAATACGCATGAAGTTACGGAAAAGTGTTTGAAGCGAAGAATTAATGCGGATTTTATTTCTTCTACTTCCATGCAGTATGTCCCTTCCACATTGATAAATGCCATCGTAGCCAATGTGCATCCGGATAATAACGTAGAACGGTATTTGAAAATGGATTCCTGCGTCAAGTTTGAAGTGTGGGCGGTGAGCAGCGACTTGTATAAGTATGTCTCTACCAGCACTATTACCAGCAGTGTCGTTCTGGATCATCTGATATACACCAATATCGTCTGTGAAGATGGACAAGTGGCAGGGATTTTTGGTTCCAGAAAATGCTCCACAGGGTGGTACAAACTTACCCGCCAATCACAGCAAGCGATTGTTGAGGGTGAGTTGACACGCAACTTGGGCTTTCACTATTTTGAAGACTTCCATTAGTCAATCACGATATTTTCATCGGTGATTGTAAAGGGGGTAATGGTATTAACCAATGAAGGGTCATATAGGCGTTTCACTTTCAGGTAATTATCAGTGAATCCGAACATTAATCCTTCTTTGGATTCGGCTTCCCAGAGGGTAGGGCGTGTCTCTCCGAGATGCTGCTGATAAAATGCCTGTTTTTTCTTTTGAGATAAATCAATGAGCGCCAGTGTGCGCCGTTTTTTTTCAGGGGGAGATACCTGCTCTTTCATTTCAGCGGCAGGGGTTCCCGGGCGCTTGGAGTAAGTGAAAACATGCAAGTAGCTAATAGGTAGTGAGTTAATGAATTGATAGGTGTCGTTGAAATCTTCCCCGGTTTCTCCGGGGAAGCCGGCGATGACATCTAACGCAATGCAGGCTTCCGGAATCTTCTCCTTGATTTTCCTCACTTTTTCTGCAAAAAGTTCCCGACGATAGCGCCGTAGCATCTTTTCCAATATTTTATTGCAGCCCGATTGCAACGGGATATGAAAATGGGGCATAAAACAAGATGAGTCTGCAACGATTTGAATGATTTCATCGGTGAGCAGGTTGGGCTCAATGGAGGAGATGCGGAACCTGACAGGAAAATTTTCATGCTCAATAGCGTTCACCAACTCGGTGAAACTGCTCCCGTTTTTTCTGCCGAAGTCGCCAATGTTGACTCCCGTGATGTTGATCTCTTTCGCCCCTTCATCCATGATTTCATGAATTTCGTCAAGAACATGTGCGATGCTGTCGCTGCGACTGACACCTCGCGCTTTCCATACAGTACAATAACTACAGTGGTAGTCGCAGCCGTCTTGGATTTTTAGAAACGAGCGGGTTCGGTCGTGAGTGGAATGGGAGGAAAAGAATGTGGGGGCATCCGGAAGTTCTTCACCACGGATAAAGCGTACGACATTCATTTTATCTTCATTTCCGAAAGTGGCCACTACTCCTGGCCATTGTGCAATATCGTTGGCGCGTAGTGCTGCATAACAGCCAATGATAATTATTTGAGCATCAGGATGTTCACGATGAAGCTTGGCACATAGGTTTCTCCCTTTTTTCTCTGCGGTAGCTGTTACGGCACAACTGTTGATGATGATATAGGCAGGGGAGTCGTTTTGTGTGAACCCCGAGGCAGTTAATTGGCGCGCAATGTCGGATGATTCACTGAAATTGAGTTTGCAACCTAAAGTGTGTATTGAAAATGTATTTTTTATAGGCATAGTGGCGGCAAAAATACGCTATTTTTATGATATTTTAATAAATCCAAACGTACTTTTTTGCTAATTTTGCCTTTTCTCAAAAAAAGAGAATCATATAGTTTTTTGTTTTGAAAAACAACTAAATAGAAAAAATATGGAATTTAAAGTAGCACAAATAGCCCAGATGCTTTCTGCTGAAATAGAGGGGAATCCCGAAGCCACCATTCGTACGGTGTGCAAAATTGAAGAAGGTGTTGAAGGTGGATTGACTTTTCTTGCCAACCCCAAATATACGCACTATATTTACGATACCGATGCAACCGCAGCGATTGTAAATAAGAGTTTTACAGCCGAAAAACCTGTTAAATGCACGTTGATAAAGGTGGATGATGCGTATGTGGCATTTGCCCAGTTATTGGATTTCTATAACCAGTCGAAAAGGAAAAAGAGTGGGATTTCGGCTCATGCCTGCGTGGCTGAGTCTGCTAAGATAGGGAAGAATGTTTATATTGGCGAATTTGTCAGTGTGGGAGAGAACGTTACGATTGGCGATAATTGTCAGATTTTTCCCCACGTATGTCTGGGCGATGATGTGAAAATAGGAGAGGATACGGTGCTTAATTCCGGGGTTAAAGTATATGCGGAATGTGTTATCGGGAATCATTGCATTATTCATGCGGGTACGGTAATTGGTGCCGACGGATTCGGATTTGCCCCCAAAGACGGCGACTTTGTCAAGGTGCCCCAAATCGGGAATGTGGTGATTGAGGATCATGTTGAAATAGGTGCCAACACCTGTATTGATCGCTCAACGATGGGTTCCACGATTATTCATAAAAATGTGAAATTGGATAATTTGATTCAAATCGCGCACAATGTTGAAGTAGGGGAAGGGTCTGCTTTTGCGGCACAAGCGGGTGTCGCAGGGTCGGCGAAAATAGGGAAACACTGCATTATGGGTGGACAGACTGCGGTGGCCGGACACATTTCTGTCGGCGACGGGGTGATGGTCGGTGCCCAATCGGGTGTTACCCACTCTTTGAAAGGAAACCAAATCGTATTGGGTTCCCCAGCCATTCCGCTTGGTGAAGAAAAACGGCTGATTATTTATCGCAAGAAGTTACCTGAACTTTATGCCCGCGTTTCAGAATTAGAAAAAAAAATATCTAAAAATGATTAATCAATCAACTATCAATCAACCGGTTTCCCTTTCAGGAAAAGGTTTGCATACTGGCAAAAACGTTACTGTTACCTTTCAAC
>JAEEUY010000200.1 GCA_016290715.1 Bacteroidales bacterium | reverse complement strand
CACAATTAAATAGTCTAAAGTTCCCCAGTCGGTTTTGCCGAAGAGTTGCGAAAGGGCACTGGCCGCTAAAGGTCCACGCCAAATCACTGCTTGGCGGTTGTCAACCATCATCCCCATTGACATGATTTTGATTCCATATTTCTCAATGGGAAGCATGATCTCTTCCTCACCTTTGGTAACAACATCAACAGTGTTGTTTTCAATATCAAATAATTTATGAATGGATGGACCATAGATATCCGCATCTAACAAGCCCACACGATAACCCTGTTTTGCCAGAGTGATGGCTGTGTTGGCAGCAACGGTAGATTTCCCAACGCCCCCTTTCCCTGAAGCGACTACGATAATGTGTTCAACATTTTTTAATCTGGTTTTTAAAATAGCATTCATTTTTATATATTTTTTTTTAGTTAATTGTCAGATAACAAATGAGATGGATAATGGTAAAGTGCCAACCCAAATGCGTGCAAAGATAGTTTTTTTTTTGTGGTGTATTTTAAAATGATACAAAACATTTTTTGGGAGAGATGTTTTTGAAAATATTTTTTTTGAAAACAAGATATGAACGAAAAAAAAATGTACCTTTGCAACCGCTTTTTTGCAATAAATGTAGTTGAAAATTTAATCTCATAGAAATGTCAGAAAAGGTTAAAGGAAAAATTTCACAGATTGTAGGTGCTGTTATTGATGTTCGTTTTGAAGACGGTTGCGTGCTTCCGAATATTTATGATGCTTTGGAAGTCATCAAAGATAATGGGGATAAGTTGATTCTTGAATGCCAACAGGATATTGGTGAGAATACGATGCGCTGTATTGCGATGGATTCCACTGACGGTCTCCGCCGTGGAATGGAGGTTATTGCTACAGGAGCTATGATTTCCATGCCGACAGGGGAAATTAATGGCCGTTTGTTGAATGTGGTTGGAGAGTGTATAGATGGAATGCCGCAAATAGAATGCGAAAAGCGTAATAATATTCACAAAGATCCGCCTACTTTTGAAAATCTTTCCACTTCGGAAGACGTGTTATATACAGGGATTAAGGTGATTGACTTGATTGAGCCTTATTCCAAGGGAGGTAAGATCGGGTTGTTCGGTGGTGCCGGTGTTGGCAAAACCGTTTTGATCATGGAAATGATTAACAATGTAGCGAAAAGATATTCAGGCATGTCGGTGTTCGCCGGAGTAGGGGAACGTACCCGTGAAGGTAACGACTTGCTTCGTGAAATGATAGAATCCGGCGTTATCCGCTATGGCGACGAATTCAAGAAGAGCATGGATGCCGGTGGTTGGGATTTGTCAAAAGTGGATAAGGAGGAACTGGCCAAGTCGCAATGCACCATGGTGTTCGGCCAGATGAACGAACCCCCTGGAGCCCGTGCCCGTGTCGCTTTGTCAGGATTGACGGTTGCGGAATATTTCCGTGATGGCGATGAAAATTCCACCGGACGCGATATTTTGTTCTTCGTGGATAATATCTTCCGTTTCACCCAGGCTGGCTCCGAAGTTTCCGCTTTGTTGGGCCGTATGCCTTCTGCCGTGGGTTACCAACCCACATTGGCCACCGAAATGGGCGTTATGCAGGAACGTATCACTTCCACAAAGAGAGGTTCCATTACCTCCATCCAAGCTATTTATGTGCCCGCCGACGACTTGACTGACCCTGCGCCAGCAACTACTTTCTCCCACTTGGATGCCAAGACGGTGTTGAGTAGAAAAATCGCAGGCTTGGGTATCTATCCCGCTGTTGACCCGCTGGATTCCTCTTCCCGTATCCTTACTCCGGCTATCGTGGGTGAAGAGCATTATAAAACGGCAGAGCGCGTGAAAATGATTCTCCAAAGATATGCTGAGTTGCAAGATATTATTGCTATCTTGGGTATGGAAGAACTTTCAGAAGAAGACAGAAAAGTGGTTCATAGAGCAAGACGTGTGCAACGTTTCTTGTCGCAACCTTTCCATGTCGCCGAACAGTTTACGGGTCTGAAAGGGGTGTTTGTAAGCATAGAAGATACTATCAAAGGATTCAATATGATTCTCGATGGAGAACTGGATTATTTGCCAGAAACCGCCTTCAACCTGGTTGGAACTATCGAAGAAGCTATTGAAAAAGGTAAGAAAGAGTTGGCTAATGCTAAATAAAATTCGCTATGAGGCTTGAAATAATTGCACCAGATAAAGAAATATTCGCAGGGGAAGTCTCTTTGGTCCAATTACCTGGCATAGATGGCTTGTTTGAAGTATTAAGCCACCACGCGCCAATGATTTCTGCCTTGCAAAAAGGAAAAGTTAAATTAGTTGATACACAATCTCAAACCCAATTTTTTGATATAAATGGGGGAGTGGTGGAAATTCTGAACGACAAAGTGTTGGTATTGGCTGAATAATTATGGTTACAGAATATATGTTGCAAGGAGCCAAAAAATCATTGATTGATTGGCTTTCCCAACAAGGAATAACAGATGCAAATGTGCTCCACGCTTTTGATGTCGTGGAGCGCCATCGTTTTATAGACAATACATTGCTTTGGAGTCGTGCGTATCAAAACATGCCTATCCGTATTGCATGTAATCAGACTATTTCCCAGCCAATTACAGTCGCTTTTCAATCACAGTTGCTGAATATTGTAAAAGGGGATAAGGTATTGGAAATCGGGACAGGCTCAGGATTTCAAGCAGCTATCCTTTCAGCTATGGGAGCTTCTGTCTATACTATCGAACGCCAATTGGAGTTGTTCCGCCACACTCGCACTTTATTGTTGAATACATTGAAAATGAAGAATATACACCCTTATTACGGCGATGGTTTTAAGGGCATCCCAGACAAAGCGCCTTTTGATAAAATTATCGTTACTTGTGGCGCTCCCTTGCTGCCGCCTGCCCTCTTCGCTCAACTTAAAGTGGGTGGCTGTCTCGTTATCCCTCTCGGAGAGAATGTACAACAAATGAAACGGATTACCAAAATTGACGAGTATTCTTACCAAGAAGAGTCCTTCGGGGAGTTTAAGTTCGTTCCAATGCTCCAAAATATAGTCAAAATCAATTAATTAAAAATTTTTTTCAGAAGCTGTTACCACGCTCTATTTTTGTATCTTTGCCCACTTTTTTAATAAGTCTATTAAATAAGTTTATTAAATCAAAAGTATGGACAAAATATATAATGTAGGGATTGACATCGGATCGACTACGATGAAAATGGCCGTGATGGATGAGCAAGGTAATCTGTCGTTTTCTGCCTATCAGCGCCATAATGCAGACATTCGCGCTACTGCCTTAGACTTGGTGAAGCAATTATATCATGCTTTGGGGGATTGTTCTCTTAAGATTGTAGTAACAGGTTCTGTGGGAATGGGTTATGCCAAACGTCATCATTTTGGTTTTGTGCAAGAGGTGGTGGCCGCCGCCGAAATGATCAAACAGCGTTATCCCGAAGTGGGGACTTTTATTGATATGGGTGGGGAAGATAGCAAGATGATTTTTTTTGAAAAGGGGAAGGTCCCGGATATTCGCATGAATGGCAGTTGTGCAGGTGGCACGGGGGCGTTTATTGACCAAACGGCAATGTTGTTCCATATTGAAACCAAGGAGTTGAATGTTTTGGCTTCCAAGGCTGAAAATATATATCCGATAGCTTCCCGTTGTGGCGTCTTCTCTAAAACGGATATCCAAAATTTGATGAGCCGCAATATTAGCAGGGCAGATATCGCCGCTTCTGTTTTTAATGCGGTAGCCATGCAAGTGGTGGCTTCGTTGGCACGAGGCATGGATATAACGCCCAAAGTCTTTTTCTGCGGCGGTCCATTTGCCTTTCTGCCCGAATTGAAAAAACATTTCTGTCGTGTGTTGGAGTTGTCGGAAGAAGATTGTATCTTACCCGAAAATGCACAGCTTATTCCTGCCTCAGGATGCGCCTTATTAGCTGATACTCAAAGTAATGGAATTATAAAGATAGAGGAGTTGTTGGGGGTTTTTGAAGATAAAAGGGAACAGGTTACGCATTTTGATAACCGTTTGCCTGCCCTTTTTGCCTCCCAAGAAGATTACAATCAGTGGCTTCAAACGGAAAATATCTATTATGTGCCTCGGGCAGAAATAAAAGAGGATGTGCCTGCCTATTATTATTTGGGTGTTGATTCGGGAAGTACGACCACAAAATTGGTGCTTTTGGATGAACAAGGCCGAATTGTATATACTGATTACCAACGGAATGAAGGCGACAGTTTCAAGGTTTTCTGTGATATGTTGCAGTCGTTGTATAAACAAGTTGCCCATCCTGAAAACATCATGATTAAAGGGAGTGCAGTTACCGGATATGGTGAAAACCTGATTAAGGCAGCATTCGGTTTTAATCATGGCATTGTTGAGACAATGGCACATTTTTCTTCCGCCAAGCAGGTTGATCCAACAGTAAGTTTTGTTTTGGATATTGGCGGCCAAGACATGAAAGCCATTTTTGTTGATAATGGTTCCATTCGCCGTATGGAGATAAATGAGGCATGTTCTTCAGGGTGCGGTTCTTTTATAGAAACATTCGCCAATATGATGAGTTATCCGGTAGCTGACTTCGCCAGAATATCTTGTTTTGCGGCTCACCCTTGTGATTTGGGTACGCGTTGCACTGTTTTTATGAATTCAAAAGTTAAGCAGGCGATGCAGGAAGGGGCCTCGGTAGAAGATATTGCGGCGGGGTTTAGCTATTCTGTTGTGAAGAATTGTTTATTTAAAGTATTGAAACTTAATGATATAAAAGAACTTGGAGAGAAGATTGTTGTGCAGGGCGGAACCTTTAGAAATCATAGTATTTTGCGTGCCTTGGAGAAAATGATGGGTTGTAACGTCTCTTTCTCTGATATTCCTGAATTGATGGGGGCATACGGGGCGGCCCTATATGCATCTAAAATAGAAAATGCGGAACCCACCTCGCTGTGCAAGCTGATTTCTTCTGACAAATATGACTCTGAATTTGAAATTTGTCCCGGTTGCGAAAATCATTGTACGGTGAAATTATTCCATTTCCAAAATGGAAATACTTTCTTTTCAGGAAATAATTGCGAGAAAATCTATTCTAATGCCTCTTCTGCCAAACGAAAAGGGGTGAATATGTTTGTTGAAAAGAATAAGTTGTTGTTTGGGAAAGTTAAAAAGCAGCTGCCTTCAGATGCTCATACCATCGGTATTCCGCGGGCATTGGGAATATACGAAAACTATCCGTTTTGGGCTACTCTGTTTGCCGAATGCGGGTGGCGTGTGGTATTGTCAAATGCTTCCAGCAACAAATTGTATGAGAGTGGTTTGCGTTCTATTATGGCGGATAACATTTGTTTTCCTGCCAAATTAATGCATGGTCATATTCATAACCTGATAGCTAAAAAGGTGGATAGAATCTTTTATCCGTACGTTGTTTATGAAAGAAAAGAGGACGAAAAATCCCGAAATAGCTACAATTGTCCTATTGTGGCCGGTTATTCTGATGTGATCAAGAGTTCGATGAATCCGGCGGCGCGTTCAGGTATTCCTTTCGATGCACCGGTCATAACCTTTAATAGTCGCCGGCTTTTGGAAAAATCATGTGTGGACTACTTGCAAACTTTAGGGGTTACAACGACTACCGCGAAAAAGGCAATCGCTGCAGCATGGCAAGCGCAAAACGACTATCTTGATTCGCTGGCCCAAAGAGGCAATGAGATTTTAAATCAGGCGATAGCAGAAAACCGCATGGTAATTATGCTTGCTGCACGCCCGTATCATATTGACCCGCTGATAGAACATAAAATCTCTCATGCCATAGCGGATATGGGCATTGATGTCATTACGGAAAATGTGGCTGCGGTAAGTGGGGCTGAGGTGTACAATGAATTGAATGCTATGAGTCAGTGGAGTTACCCGAATAGAATATTCAAAGCGGCCTATTTCGTTGGACAGCATGCCTATCGCAACTTGCATTTTGTACAGCTGACCTCCTTCGGCTGTGGACCTGATGCTTTTATCTTAGACGAGGTGAAGTCTATTTTGCGTCGGTTCCATAAGAATCATACGATTTTGAAGATAGATGATGTGAATAATATCGGGTCGTTGCGGTTGCGTGTGCGGTCGCTCGTAGAGTCGGTGACAAGTAAAGAACATGACGTGGCCGGTAAAGAGGCTGCTTGCGAAGCACCGCTTCCTTATGTT
>JAEEUY010000199.1 GCA_016290715.1 Bacteroidales bacterium | reverse complement strand
TTATGGGAGCTGTCTCTTTTTATGAATTGCAAGATGCCGTCGGGCGCATCCAGATATATGTCAAACGGGATGAGATTTGCCCGGGCGAAGATAAAGCGATGTACAATTCCGTATTCAAGAAATTGGATATAGGAGATATTATTGGGGTGAGAGGATTTGTTTTCACCACCCAAACGGGAGCCATCAGCATCCATGTGAAGGAGTATGTTTTGTTGAGCAAATCCATTCGTCCGCTGCCCATCGTGAAAGAAAAAGATGGGGAGACATACGATGCGTTCACCGACCCGGAGCAACGTTATCGCCAACGTTATTTGGACCTTATTGTGAATCCGCAGGTGAAAGATACCTTCATTAAGCGCACCAAATTGGTGAATACAATGCGTAATTTTTTGAATGAACGTGGATATCTGGAAGTGGAAACCCCTATTTTGCAGCCCTTGTATGGAGGTGCTGCCGCCCGTCCGTTTAAAACACATCACAATAAATTGGATATGACGCTTTATTTGCGTATCGCAGATGAGTTGTATCTGAAACGTCTTATCGTTGGCGGTTTTGATGGTGTGTATGAGTTCTCGAAAGATTTCCGGAATGAGGGGATGGACCGGTTCCATAATCCGGAATTTACGCAAATGGAGTTGTATGTGGCCTACAAGGATTACGAGTGGATGATGAATTTGGTGGAAGAGATGGTGGAGGCAGTGGCGCTTGCTTTGCATGGTACCACGAAAGTGCAAGTGGGCGAAAACATCATTGATTTCAAACGTCCTTGGAAACGCTATACGATGTATGAAGCGATTCAGAAATATACAGGGGTGGATATATCCAATATGACGGAGGAAGAGATGGCTGCCTTTGCAAAGAAAGTGGGCGTGGCTGTGGACAGTTCGATGGGGAAAGGCAAATTGATTGATGAAATCTTTGGCGAGACCTGCGAGCGTAACATGATTCAACCTACGTTTATTTATGATTATCCGATTGAAACCTCTCCATTAACAAAGAAACACCGTTCAAAACCAGGACTTACCGAGCGTTTTGAAGCTATGTGTAATGGGAAAGAGTTGTGCAATGCCTATTCGGAGTTAAACGATCCGATTGACCAGCGCAAGCGTTTTGAAGATCAATTGGAATTGGGCAAGCGCGGAGATACAGAATCGATGGTATTGGATGAGGACTTTTTGCGTGCTCTGGAATTCGGGATGCCGCCAACAGCTGGCTTGGGGATTGGCATTGATCGGTTAGCGATGATTATGACCAATTCTCCTTCTATTCAGGATGTGCTTTTATTCCCGCAAATGAAGCCGGAAAAGAAAGACGAACCGGCGGGTGAATCTGCGCAATAGGAGATAAATCAGTAAAGGATAAAAAGTAAGATTTTCTTTTGATAATCTTACTTTTTTTATTGCTGTCTGCTAAAATTTATGGAAAAAAACGTCAAAAAAAATGATGGAATAAAGCGTTAAGAAGTTTACACTGTTTGAGCGCATCAGAATACAGTGGTTCATCGCTGTATGCCTATTATCAAAAGCGACTTCGGCTAAAAAGAACAGCGCGAGTTTTGTAAACTTTATTTTACAATTTATCTGTAAATATCTTAATAAGAGTAAATTACTTGAAATACAAAACTTTTAGCGGACAGCAGTAACTTTTTGGGGGTATAGGTTAAAATAGAAACAGTCTGTATTTTTATTGAGGGGGCGTTTTTTCTTCTATAAAATGCTTATAACAGAACAACATGCCGAACAAGCCAACGGTAACGCAGCTATCGGCTAAATTGAAAATGGCGGGGAAGAAATAACTGCCACCGAAGGCGGGAACCCACTGTGGAATGAGAAATAACTTTACATAAAACATATCCACTACGCTCCCATACATAAAAGGGGCATAATGGAATATTAATCCATAAAATGCTGAATCTATGATATTTCCGATAGCGCCTGCTACAACTAAAGAGAGTAGGCAAGTGGCCGTCATATCCATTTTGTCTTGCTTGATTTTTTTAGCCATATAGATAATAATGCCACACACTACGGCAATGCGAAACAATGAAAGCAGCAATTTCCCCAGATTCTCTCCGAAGCTCAATCCAAAAGCCATGCCTTTATTCTCAATAAAGTGCAGCATAAACCAATTCCCGATGAGGGGGATGGTATCGCCGATGTTCATGTTCGTTTTGACCCAGATTTTGAGAATTTGGTCTAAAATAATAAAAACCAGCACAATAGTTGATGCAACTATTGCAAGTTTTGTACTTTTTTTCACGCTAGTTACTTTTTCTCGTTTAATTTAGCCTCAATACTCAAAGTGGCGTGGGGAACCAACATGAGTCGTTCTTTGGGAATTAGTTTCCCTGTAGCGCGGCAGATGCCGTATGTTTTGTTTTCAATACGAACCAAAGCGGCTTCCAAATTTTGGATGTATTTGTAAAGACGTGCTGCTTGTTGTGCGTTTTCTTCTTTGGCAAGCACTTGGCTCCCTTCCTCTAAATTTTTAAAGGTAGGGGAAGTGTCAGAAGTGTCATTTCCGGCATCGCCACAAGCGCCCAAATATACTTCAAGGCCTTCGCGGGCTTCAGCAATTTTTTTTTCTATTAAGGCTTTAAATTCCGCTAATTCTTCATCAGAGTAGCGTGTTTGTGTAGCTTCTTGCATATTCGTTGTATTTTATATATTGCTGCAAAGATACATAAAATTTTTATTGCAAAAGCAATTTCAGCGGAGTGAAAACAATAATTTAGTTGAAAATCATTTCAAATTCACGATGGTAATCCCATAGCCTCCCAATTCTAAAGCCTCATCGTAAAAGTCGGCAATATCGTTTCTTTTGGCTAATTGTTGGCGGACTACATTTCGCAGGATGCCGTTCCCCTTCCCGTGTAAAATTTTTACTTGGTGAATACTTAATAAGGAGGCTTCATCGAGGTAATATTCCAATTGTGCGATGGCTTCTTCTGCACGCACGCCGCGGATATCCAAGGTATGTTGAAAGTTGGCTATTTTTTTGTTCATCATATCACTCACAGAAGTGCCATCCACGCGGACACCATGTTTTTGGATGGTTTTGGCATCTTTTTTACTGATTTTGGTCAATTTTTTCAGTGAGGTGCGGAACGAAATGGAGTTGAAGGAGACCGTAACATCTTGTCCATTCAGGGCGGTAACTTCCCCTACGGTTTGAATGTCCGACATGAATACGGAATCGCCGATGCGGATAGGGGTATCTTCGATGGCATGTTTCGTTTTCGCTGAATGCGTGGCGTGTTGCAAAGGTATTACCGGTTTTGGGGCTTCTTTTTGTTCAATGTGTTCAATTTCTGACCGCAAATTCTCTTTCGCTTGGGCCGTTTCTTTCCGGATGGTGCGGGTGATGATGGGGTCACCGTTGGCTTCTTTGATCTCTCGGATGGTTTTTTCAATCACCTTATTGGCACTGTCAATAATGGAGGTGGCCTGATTTTTCGCTTTCTGAAGAATATCTTTGCGATGGCTTTCCAATTCGCTGAATTTTTCACTGTATTCTTGAATCATTTCGGCTAATTGGTCATCGGCAGCGCGTATCATTTTCAGTCGCTGGTTGATTTCCAACTGGGCAACCTCTATCTCTTGTAACTTGCGTTCGTAATCGATTTGAGCGGTTCCTGACTTCTCAATGGCTGCTGCGATGATGTCATCAGGGAATCCTATCTTTCGTGCTATTTCGTAGGTGAATGAACTTCCGGGATTGCCGATTTTTAATAGGAAAAGAGGTTGCAAATTATTGGTATCAAACAACATAGCACCATTTATCGCCTCTGGAAAGTGGTCCGGGAATACTTTTAGGTTCCCATAGTGGGTGGTTATAATTCCGAAGGCTCCCGTTTGATAGATGGCTTCTAAAGAGGCTTCTGCCATCGCACCACCCAATGAGGGTTCAGTGCCAGCGCCAAACTCATCAATTAGAAAGAGCGCTCGGTTATGGAGTTGTTCAACCATCACTTTTAGGTTGTAAAGGTGTGAACTATAGGTGCTTAAATCATTTTCAATAGATTGTTCATCGCCTATATCAATGAAAAAGTCCTCAAACAAACTCATTTCGGAAGTCTCTTCCATAGGGACCAACAAACCGCATTGCAGCATATATTGTAGCAATCCGATTGTTTTTAAAGTAACCGATTTCCCACCGGCATTGGGACCGGAAATAATTAAAATACGATGTTGTGGGGTGAGTTCCAAATCCAAGGGGACCACCTTTTTATCCACTTCTTTCAATTTGAGATAAAGAAGCGGGTGGATAGCTTTATGCCACTGCATAAGACTATTTTCTAACAAGTGCGGTAATCCCGCGTTGATGTCAATAGCCAAAAGAGCTTTTGCCCGAGTGAAATCAATTTTGCCAATAAATTGGTGATAGGTTTGGAGGTTGGGGATGACGGTGCGGATTTCGTTGCTGATGGCGGTGAGAATTTTAACAATTTCTCTCTTTTCGGCATTGTAGAGATCTTTTAGTTCATTGTTGGCACTAAAAACCTCGGTTGGCTCAATGAAAACGGTTTGTCCGGTAGCGGATTCGTCGTGAATGAATCCTTGCATACGTCGTTTGAACTGGGCGATGATGGGGATGCATAGACGGCCGTTGCGAACCGTCATTTCGGCATCTTCTTTGACAATACCTTCCTGTTTGGCCGATGATAATACTTTCCGAATGCGCTTATCAGCATCATTAGAGATCCGGATAATCGCACTTTTGATTTGCCGTAATTCGTCGGAAGCGTCGTCGCGCAAATTCCCCTTAGGGTCTAAAATACGATTGATAGAACTTAACAATCCTTTTTCTGGAATTATATCTTGACATAACTCCCACATATTGGGGTATTTGTCATCTTCATGAAGGATGCGGCAATAGACCACGATGTCAATGACGGTGCGAATTAAATTGCGAAGATCGGCTAATTCCTCTAACTCAATATAAGTGCCGTCTATGGCGATACGACTCAGCGTTTCGCGCAAGTCATGGTAGTCCTGAGCAGGGAAAGGATCTTCAAACAATAGGATTTGCTTCAGTTCGTATGTCTGTTTTAATTGTTTTTCAACAACTTCAAAATGAGAACTATAGATAAGATTTTTAACGTTATTCCTTCCCATTGCGCTTAAACAACGCTCTGAAAGCAAAGTGCGGATAGCGTCAAACCCTATTTT
>JAEEUY010000198.1 GCA_016290715.1 Bacteroidales bacterium | reverse complement strand
TTTTAAAATCCATTGTCTTTTTACCTCCCACCGAACTAATCTGATTCATCAATGGATTGGTTACAAAACCATGATAAAACAAGGCACTATGCAAACTGATATACGAAAAAGGATAGATACGGTTGGCAATATAAAAGGTCGCCTCCTGATTTTTCAAATATTCCGGAAACGAATAAAAACCATTTCTCAATTTGACAAGCACTCCCTGCTTACACCAACGCGTCAGATTATTCTTATCAAAAGAATCAAAATAATGACCTATTTCCTTCGTCTGGAACAGAATTTTCTTAAAAAAAATATCTTTAAAACTATCAAAAATCATTAAACAAGAAAAATGTCACTATCTTAAAACGGATATTCCAAACATTTATTACTGCAATTTCTTTTCTTATCTCAAAACAAAGAAAAAAGAGTGGAAACAGATTGTTGAACTTTTTGAAGTCACCTATTTCAATCCTATATTTTATAACTATTAAAAAAACAATAAATTACATATAAATACAAACCTTTAAGCAGACAACAATACTCCTTTTTATCAATTTATACACTTTTTTTTCAATATTAAAAAAGTTAATGTAACTTTGCACTCGTTAAAATTTAAAGAAATAAAAGTATGTCAAAATTAAAAGTTGGAGACCATTTTGAAGAAAAGGTTCGATTTACACAAGCAAATGTAGATAAATTTGCAGAGATTAGTGGAGACAACAACCCTATCCATATCAATCCTGAATATGCGGCCAAAACTCCTTTCGGGAAGCCTATTGTGCATGGTTTTTTTGCCGGAGCTGTATTTTCAAAGGTTTTTGGCACCCAATGGCCTGGTGAAGGCACTATTTATATGTTTCAAGACATGGCTTTCCGTGCCCCTGTTTTTGTAGAAAACGACTATGTGGCAAAATTTGAAGTTGTGGAAGTTAACGAAGAGAAACATCGTGGGGTGATCAAGTGTACCTTGGAAGACAAAGAGGGAAAACAACTGATTATTGGGCAAGCCAAATTAATGCATCTTGAGAAATTTTAAACTTTTTTAATACATTAACTATGAAAAGATTAGAAAATAAAGTGGCTATCATTACTGGCGGCACTGCTGGTATCGGCGCTGCCACCGCCATCAAATTCGCTCAAGAAGGAGCAACCGTTATCGTTTGGGCAAGGAATCCCGAACGTGGCAAAAATTTCGTTGAAAGTGCCAAAGCACAAGGTTTAACTATTGATTTCCAACCTATTGATTCAAGCAATTACGAAGCAGTAGTGGCAGGTGCCAAGGCAGTAAACGACAAATATGGCAAAATTGATATTTTAATCAACAATGCCGGCATCACCAACGACAGCACTCTGAAAAAAATGACGGTTGAACAATGGCAAAATGTTATCGACATCAACCTGAGTGGTGCTTTCTATTGTGTTAAAGCCATCTCTCCCTATATGTTGGAAAAAGGTTACGGACGTATTATCAATACCTCCTCGGTTGTTGCTCTTTACGGCAACTTCGGACAAACCAACTATGTTGCCACGAAAGCCGGCCTTATCGGCATGACCAAAACGTTGGCTCGCGAATTGGGAAGAAAAGGCATTACCGTTAATGCCGTAGCTCCCGGGTTCATTGAAACCGACATGGTAGCTAAAATGCCTGAAGAAGTATTGAATGGCATGCGTGCAAAAGTTCCCGTTGGCCGTCTTGGTCAACCGGAAGATATTGCCAACGCTTTCTTGTTCCTCGCCAGCGACGAAGCACCATACGTAAATGGCGCTACTTTGAGCGTGGACGGCGGTATGACCGTATAACATTCATTTAGCATATTTTCATAAAAAAACTCCTGTTTTTAAGCAGGAGTTTTTTTTATAATCCGATGACATTTGATTGATTTCTTTGGTCTCCGCCCCGTACCATTCGGCAACATGATTTATTCTTTCCCATCCATTTTCCTCCTCAACTGCGACAGTTCTTCCTCCAACTGCTTAATCCGCTCCACATTTTCCCGATGCACTGAATGCCTAATTTTGAACATGGCGAGATTTATCTCGATGGTGGTCTCGCTACTCTGTTTCGGCAGCACGTCCGACATCAGTTCCTCCACCAACTGGCCGCTGCGGTGTGCCAATTTCTTTTGCACCTCCTTGTTTTCTTGTTGTTTGGGAATTTCCACAATCACCCGCGACAGCTCTTTCAATTTGGCGTATGCTTCCACAATGGCAATAGTGGTCTGCACCGCTCTCGGACTCTTCAAGATAGTGGCCAGCATATAGAGACCTTTCTCGGTGAAGGCTTTGATAGGTGCAGGCGAATACAAAAGATTTCCAAGGTTATCAAAATTTTTGATAACCTCCTCTTTCTCTTGTTTATCAAGCTCTATGATATAGCCTTCAGGAAATTTTTCGGGATTGTTTTTTACGGCCTGATTGATTTCGCGCGTTTCAACTCCGTAAAGCTCTGCAACATGATTTGACAAAATCACCTGCAGGTTGCGCAGGGTGATGATTTTCTCTTCAACTTGAGGAAGCAAATTAGTGTCCATAGTTTTAAAATTTGAATTAGAAATAATATTTACATCGACAAAGATACAATAACCGAAATGCGAAGTCAAGTCTTTTTTTAAATTATTTCATTGAAAATCAATATGTTAAATCTACATATTTTAACAAAAAAGTGGTCGTTTTTTTGGGGTGGAACCACAAACAGGCAAAAATGTGCCGATTTTGACTATGCCGGATTTTGGCGTGGATGAGAAAATTTTCGGAGGAATTGGGGCCGTAGGGACGATGGGTACATCGTCTCTACGGCTACCCTGTTCACAGAATCCTATGTCCTACTGTTTCACCACCTTGCGTACCCCGACAACCCTATGGTTGTTCACCAATTGGATCAGATAAACGCCAGGGGCGTAGGATGACAAATCAATTTG
>JAEEUY010000197.1 GCA_016290715.1 Bacteroidales bacterium | reverse complement strand
GTACCCCACTTCTATCTCTATACCATTGGAAATGTAGGAGAAAGTCTCATAGCCAAACGTCGCTCGTATGCCACCATTCTTTCCCACCTCACCCCACCCTTTATGGAAAGCAAAGTTCGCCATGTTTATCGGGATCTTTTAGAAGCCATCAAAACATATTACCATTTCACTGAAAACCAGACCCATGGGAATACAGAAAAAATCCAACAAGCTTCTCTGAAAGTAAAAAAGTTAGCTATACAGTTGGGGATTCATCGCTCATTGGAATTAGACAGTGTGTTGACGATACCCTATACCGAAGAAGAGATTAACCGTATTGAAAATTTTGCAGAAGAATTATCCACGGAAAAAATGATTGGCCGCCCATACATTATGGGACAACCTTACGATAATCAAGCAATTGAAAGCAGCATTTATGCCATGGTGACCGAACCCATCGCCTATAGTCTGTTAGCTTTAGACAAACTTCGGGGAAAAACAACCTCAGATGTAGAAAAACACAAAACAGTTTTTACAACTTCTTATCTAACCCCTGCCCGCAATCTGGTTGCACGTCTATTGGCCAACCCCACCTTGGCCACCGAACAATTTGTATGCCAAATTGCCGGCATCACACTCGATGAATTGAACAAAGCACATGAAATAATGGTAACTCAAGCCCCCATGGACATGATGCTTCTAATGCAATCAATGGCGAGAGAATTGCAGGGTGGTGCAAAATCCACAGCCCGACAAACAGCAGAAAAAAAGGAATCTTCCTCAAAAATGAAAATACTGATGCAAAAAATGGGAAAAAATCTGGCTCCTGAAAAGGCCTTAAAAATGGCTCAAATGATGGGGGCCGATAAAGAATCTTTGGAAAAGATGAAAAAGGCTATGAACGCTAAAAAGAAAAATACCGACACCGACTCCCATGCAAACAATTCCCGCCATGAAATAGAATTCACGCAAAAAGAAATTGACTGGGCAATGTCCATAGTAGAAGTAGAACGGACGATATTAAATATAAACAGATATAGCCAACTTTTGAAAGAAAGTCCTGAAAAAGAAATACTCGCAATATTAAATGCACTCAATGGCGGTTTTGTTTCACCTTCTCCTGGCGGGGATCCCATTGTCAATCCCAACACCTTACCCACTGGCCGCAACTTATATGGTATCAATGCCGAGAATACTCCTTCAGAGTCGGCATGGGAGAAAGGGAAACTATTAGCCGAAAATACAATAAAACTATACCGAGAACGACACAATGACAGTATTCCCCGTAAAGTAAGCTATACTCTATGGAGTGGTGAATTCATAGAGACAGAAGGAGCCACTATTGCTCAAGTTCTTTATATGCTTGGCGTTGAACCCATTCGCGACGTATTCGGTAGGGTAACCGACTTACGGCTAATACCTTCCAAAGAATTGGGCCGTCCCCGTATTGACGTGGTCGTGCAAACGAGTGGACAATTGCGAGATATTGCGGCATCACGGTTGTTTCTAATCAATAGAGCCGTCAATATGGCTGCTGAAGCTAAGGACGATGAATTTACCAATCAAGTAAGTGCTGGTGTAGTAGAGGCTGAACGAATATTGGTCAACAAAGGGGTTGCCCCAAAAGCTGCACGCGAAGTATCACGGCACCGCGTCTTTGGTGGCGTGAATGGAAAATATGGCACCGGTATTCAAGAAATGGTACAAGCTGGCGACCGCTGGGAAAATGAACAGGAAATAGCCGACACTTATCTGAATAATATGGGGGCTTTTTATGGAGATGAAAAACAATGGGAAACAGTGCAACAATATGCATTTGAAGCAGCGTTGACAGGTACTGATGCTGTTGTTCAGCCACGCCAAAGCAACACTTGGGGTGCTTTGAGCCTTGATCATGTTTACGAATTTATGGGGGGAATAAATCTCGCCATCCGCAATGTAACGGGAAAAGACCCTGATGCCTATCTGAGCGATTATCGTAACCATAACCATATGCGTATGCAAGAAGTAAAAGAAGCTATCGGTGTGGAAAGTCGCACTACCCTGCTCAATCCCCATTATATTTCAGAAATGATGAAAGGAGGAGCATCATCCGCAGGCTCCTTCGCTGAATTAGTGCAAAATACATACGGATGGAATGTAATGAAACCCAAAGCAATAGACAATGAAATGTGGGACGAAATATATGAAGTGTATGTTAAAGACAAATATGATTTGCAATTACACCATTATTTTGAAACTCAAAATCCCGCAGCACTGCAAGAGATGACAGCCATAATGATGGAAACTGCACAAAAAGGCCTATGGCAAGCTTCAGAACAACAATTAACCGATATAGCACAATTGCATACCTGTTTAGTAAATAAGTATGATGCCGCTTGTTCCGGAGTAGTTTGCGACAACACCAAGTTGAGAAAGTACATTGCCTCAAAAGTGGACCATGAAACAGCTATCCAATACCAACAACAAATTCAGAAAGTGCGACAATCACAAAGCAATCAAAGTTCCCAACAGAATGTAGTGATGAAAAAAGAAGAGCTATCACAAACCGAAAAAAACAAGCATATTATTAGCAATGTCGTCGTAGGTGCTATCGTTGCAACTGCCATTGCATTGATTATCATCGTGGCACGCCGCCGCAAAGCAGAAAGGGAATAAACATGCTGACAATAATCATCAGTTTAATGGCATTAGCAGTTTGTAGTGCCGTACTAAAGTTAAGTTTCTGTAAAACTTACATCGCATGGGGAATTGCCGTACTATCGGCAGTGTTAATAGGTTCTTCATGGCCATTGGCTATCGAGCAAAGCAAAACACAAATCACTGACTGGCTTTCCAATCCCTCACTAATGACCGATACCGCCATACTCATCAATATAGAGGTGGCGTTACAAATGGTCTTTTGCATAATGCACCTGAGACACCACAAAAATAATATCAAAAAAACAGTTTATATCCTATTGGAATATTTCCCAGGAATCCTCTTTCTCTTTGTACTCTTTTCTCTATTAGTAGCACTCATATTCTCTCTTCCCGGTGTAGCATTCCCTATCATATCTTGGGGATTTTCCCTCGCTATATTATTGTTATTGCCCATACTCGTACGGGTATCTAAACGTATGCTCTCCGATGAAAATACACGCCTTGAAATCCTCTTCTTAATCAATATGCTGATAGCCCTAATGGGTATTACTGCTACGGTTAATGGCCGTATCACGATGCCAGCCACAAATAATGTGGAGTGGAGATGCCTATTATCTGTATTGGCTATCATAGCTGTGGGCGCAATCACCGGTTTCTGTCTCCATCGATTACGATTCTACTTGAAAGAAAAAAATATGAATAATTTATAAACACATTTATTATCACTTACCTAAAAATCAATTATCAATTTTAATCTTTAAATACTATGCATTACATTTCCGGCATTCTTTTTTGGATATCAACAGGACTGCTTGTCCCTGTCATCCTTCTATTAATCTATTTCTTCGTCCGTGCTCTCATTTTGACAGGTGCTTTTTTTAGCCAATACATTGACCGACAGCGAACACAAAAACAGATGCACCCCGCCATTGAAGCACTAACAGTGGACAATTTGAATAACTTGACAGAACACATTCCCGCCAAAACCCGCTCTCTTTTTGTTTTGTATCTGAAACAACTATTGGATGCCGGCCATAATCTTCCCAAAATAGAAAAGATATTGACAGAGTATGAAAGCGCTGCCGACCATGATCTTTCCATTTCCAAAATATTAACCAAAATGGGACCTATGCTGGGGTTGATGGGAACTCTAATTCCCATGGGACCGGCATTGGTAGGACTTTCTATGGGTGATATCGCTTCTATGGCCTATAATATGCAGGTCGCCTTCGCCACTACGGTAATTGGTCTCTTTAGTAGTGCAGTCGGATTTGCCACCCAACAAGCAAAACAACGCTGGTACATCAACGAACTAAATGACCTTGAATATGTTGCCAATATAATTAAGACCAAATACCAATCATAATGAGAAGACACCTGTTACGAACTTCAGAAAATGATGATCCCATGAGTGTGGTCAGCAACTTATTTGATGTAGCCATGGTTTTTGCCGTTGCCCTAATGGTGGCATTGGTTACCCGATATAATATGACAGAAATGTTTAGTAAAGAGGATTTTACAATAGTCAAGAATCCGGGAACCCCTGATATGGAAATCATCACAAAGGAAGGTGAACAAATTAACCGCTATACTCCATCCGAAGAACAAAATTCTGATAATAAATTAGGAAGACGCGTAGGAATTGCCTACGAACTTGAAAACGGTGAAATAATTTATATACCAGAATAAAATTGATTACTAACTGATGAGGCATAGCCTTTCAACAAGCACTCTTTCAATACAAAGGTTGCACAGAAACGAAATCGAGTACCTATTTGCGATTTTCCCCTGTAGCCAACAGAGATGATAACATCAAAATTATATCGTCCTATCGGTCGGCCTGAATTTGCAAAGTGCAAAAAATGCACATTGCTTTCCATATCCAATTCTTCCTCTTTGAAAATACCATTCATATATGTCAGTAATGACTGTTCTTTTTAAAATAGTTTTGTCATCTGTGTTTGCGTATCGTTTTACACCCGTACCCATTGTGAGAGTACAAGACTAAAAAAAGACAATTCAAATATTTATTCATATCAGCATAGGGAAAAAACAGATTGGTCAAAGTATTTTTGGCAGCATTTTGCACAAAAAAAGCAGCTACATAAATTAGCTGCTTTATACTTTCTTTCTTAATATCAGACTTAGGCTTGAGCCGTTTCGTTGTTTTCCAAAGGAAGAACAGAAACGAATGATTTCCCACCTTTTCTTTTCTTGAATTGAACAGTACCATCAATCAAAGAATAAAGAGTATGATCTTTTCCCATTCCCACATTTTGAGCAGGATTGTGAACTGTACCTCTTTGACGAATGATGATATTACCAGCTTTAGCGAATTGACCGCCAAAAATTTTAACACCTAAACGTTTGCTTTCGGATTCACGACCGTTTTGTGAACTACCGACACCTTTTTTATGAGCCATAATGAATAATTTTTTTTGATTACTAATTAATTAAATTAACAAGAAATAGAGTTAATTTGAATAGAAGTCAAATATTGACGATGGCCATTCATTTTTTGGTAGCCTTTTCTTCTCTTTTTCTTGAATACAAGAACCTTTTCGCCTTTTAAATGTTTGATAACGGTAGCTGAAACTGCTGCACCCTCTACGGTAGGAGTTCCCACTTTTACATCACCGTCGTTGGCAACTAACATTACGCGGTCGAACTTAACTTCTTGACCTTCCTCAGCTTTTAGGCGATGAACGTAGATCTTCTGATCTTTTTCAATCTTAAATTGTTGCCCTGCTATTTCTACGATTGCGTACATTTTTAAATTGATTTAGTTATACATGATTTTCGGGTTGCAAAAGTACAATTTATTTTTAAATATTTTTCATGTAAAAAAATAATTTTTTTCAAACTTTTTCGTTTCTCCATTGTCTTTAATCAGTGTAATAAAAAAACAGGTCTTTAAAACGATGAAAAAAAATATTAATTTACTAATTTTCAGTATTTTAATTATATTTACTGGCAATTTATCCGGACAACAACATGTTGATTTGACTGCGGCAGCGGAGAATTCTGTACACGCTGTCGTGCATATAAAAACCGAATTTTCATACCAAACATCTGTTTGGCAAGATTTTTTCGGGGGTACTTTTTGGCAGGATTTCTTCGGAAATAACGCACCTGGCGGCTATACAGAGCACAAAGCCATGGGAGCCGGTTCAGGGGTTATCATCTCACCTGACGGCTACATCGTAACCAACAACCACGTGGTGGAAGATGCCCAGAAAATCACGGTAACACTTAATGACCGTCGCGAAATAGATGCCACCATCGTTGGCACCGACCCCAAAACAGATTTGGCCCTAATCAAAATCAACATGGACCACCTTCCCACCTTGGAATTTGCCAATTCCGATGAGGTGAGAATCGGGGAATGGGTTCTTGCCGTAGGCAACCCCTTCAATCTTACCTCTACCGTTACCGCCGGAATTGTGAGCGCCAAAGCACGCAACTTGGATATTTTAGGGGAATACTCTTCTGTAGAGTCTTTCATTCAAACAGATGCTGCTGTTAATCAAGGGAATAGCGGAGGCGCACTGGTCAACACTTCTGGCAAACTCATTGGCATCAATTCGGCCATCTTGTCAGGAACAGGCTATTATACAGGCTACTCTTTTGCCATTCCTTCCAATATAGTAAAGAAAGTGGTGGATGACCTTATCAAATACAACTCCGTACAACGGGCATACGTGGGCATTGCCGTGCTTACTGTTGATCAAGCCATCGCTGACGAAATGCACCTTGAAGAAATAAAAGGAGTGATTATCAAACAAATATCTGCCGACGGAGCCGCTGAACGCGCCGGTTTGCAAATTAACGACATCATCTGCTCTATCAATGGACATCCCGTAAACTCCTACTCCGAACTGAAAGAAATTATTGCCGTTGCCTCCCCAGGCGACAAGGTTCCCTTTGTCATTTTAAGAAATAACAAAAAAATGACCATTACCCTCGAATTACTCAATGACCTTGGAAATACGGAAATATTATATAACAACGATTAATCAGATTAACCATTTAACCTTCCTATTCATTATGATGCGACAAATCAAAATCTCAAGCTCTATTACCGACCGCGGTTCTGCTGCCTTGGAACGCTATTTGGCCGATATTGGAAAAGAACCGCTCATCACCGCTGACGAAGAAGTGGAATTAGCCAGAAGAATTAAAGCAGGCGACCAAGCCGCCTTAGAGAAACTCACCACTACGAACTTGCGATTCGTTGTTTCTATTGCCAAGAAATATCAAAACCAAGGGATGAGCCTTCCAGACCTCATCAATGAAGGCAATTTAGGACTCATGAAAGCCGCCCAGCGTTTCGATGAAACACGTGGATTCAAATTTATTTCCTACGCTGTATGGTGGATCCGCCAAGCCATTCTAAATGCCATTGCCGATCAGGCAAGGGTGGTGCGACTTCCCATGAATCAAGTAGGGACAATTACCCGTATTAAAAAGGAAATCTCCCGTCTCGAACAAGAGAACCAGCGGATTCCCACTTTGGAGGAAATTGCCTCTGCCGTTGACCTCCCCGAATACAAAGTGGCAGAACTTCTGAAAATGAACGGATTCACCCAATCTTTAGATTCTCCTATATCTCCAAATGAAGACACTAAATTTTTAGATACTTTTATCTTTGACAATGATGAAGATACTGACACTTCCTTGATGCACGAATCCTTATCCACCGATATTGAAAGTGTTTTATCCACTCTCCCTGAAAAAGAACAAGAAGTGCTAAAACTCTACTACGGCATCAATCAATCGCACGAATATACCTTGGATGAAATTGGTGCTTGCTACCAACTTTCAAGAGAACGCGTGCGCCAAATTAAAGAAAGGGCAATCAAACACTTGCGTACGGAGAACAACCAAAGTAAGTTAAAAACTTATCTATAACCTACTTATGAAATTATTCGTCGTTCCTACCCCCATCGGAAATTTAGAGGATATCACGCTCCGTGCGCTTCGCGTGCTTAAAGAGGTGGATTTTGTTTTGAGTGAGGATACCCGCACAACACAAAACTTGCTGCGCCATTTTGACATAGAAAAAAATTGCTACGCCTATCACATTCATAACGAGCACCAACAGCTGGAGAATATCACCCGACAAATACAAAACGCCTCTTCTGTGGCACTTACTTCCGATGCGGGCACCCCTTGCATTTCCGATCCGGGATATCTTCTTGTACGGGAATGTATTAAAAATAATATCAAAGTGGAGTGTCTGCCAGGAGCTACCGCACTCATCCCCGCTCTGGTCAATTCAGGAATCCCCGCCAGCAGTTTTAAGTTCTACGGTTTCATTCCACACAAAAAAGGCAAAGAAACCACTTTAAAACGTATGTCTGCCGCACAAGAGACCTCCATCTTCTACGAATCCCCCTACCGTCTCCTGAAAACTTTGGAAATGATGATCCCTTTCTTTGGCGAAGAGCGTCCCGTGGCCATTGCCCGCGAATTGACCAAAATTCACGAAGAAAATTTCAGAGGAACCCTTGCGGAAGCCATCACACACTTCTCCAATAAAACAGTCAAAGGCGAAATCGTGGTCATCGTCGGCACACCCAAAGATATTAAACAAACTGAGACAACACCTCTTTTTGAATAACATGGGCAATCTCATATACACAGGGAAAGTAGGCTTCGGACTCCAAAATGGAACACGTTGGGGATTCCCAACCGCCAACATTTCCGACGTCACTCCCCGTTTCACCTTGGAAAACGGAGTTTATGCAGTTCATGTAATCATTAATGGAAAGCGATGGAACGCCATGATGTACATTGGCACCCGCCCTACCCTAAAACTCACCAAACCCACTGTGGAAATTCATATCTTTGATTTCGCACAAAATATTTACGACCAGTCCATTCAATTTCATGTGCTTCAAAAAATTCGCGACGAACAGACGTTCAACAGTATAGATTCTTTGGTCGGACAATTAAAAAAAGATGAAGAAATCACTCGGAGCTTTTTTCGCTCGAAACACATTTAATGCCAACTATTGATTTTGCTTTCTATTTCACTTTGTAATAGAAAGTTCATTCCAATAATTATTTCATTGGGAATGTAGTATTGCAAGTTTTTCGACATACACTTTTATCAATTAATGCAAAAAGGCAAAACATACAGGAAAATTTAGTACTTTTGCCGTGTTTTGTATTTATTTATTATTCCATAAAATCATGAAAAGAATCTATATCCTTCTCCCTTTGATGTTATGCTTGTTTTTTTCAGGATTTGCGCAGCCAAACATTGTCTTCAACGGCAATTCGCTTAGCTCATACTACAATCAAAATGTAACCTTTAATCAGACATTGCATGTCTGCGGGGTTAGCAATCACTACCTTTTTTTATCATACGAAAGGCTCCGTGATCCGGAAGAGACGACAATTTATGGGACGAATGCGTATTATCAGGACAGCATCCGTTGTGTAAATGGAATAATTGAAGCTTATGCTCCTTATGTTCAGACAGATACCATTCGTTGCGGTTCTACTATCACCAATCTTACGGCCAAAGTCAATGGCGACAGAAGCGTCATTATCAATTCTTCTTTCCGTTTGGATAACAACCGGCGACCTTACACCATCCCAAATATGGGTGATGCGCGCTTAATTCTATGTGCCACGAATTTGGAATACTATTGTCCGGAATGGCAAGGAACCCACGGTGCCAGCAGCGATGCAGAATTCCAGACCCAAAATGCCAAAATCCTCAATGCCCTCACCAATATCAATGCTGATATTTTTGCTCTGATAGAAGTTCAGGAAGGGAAAAATGCGCTCATTCAACTTGTGGATGGGTTGAACGCACGAACTGCCCCCAATCGGTATGCCTATATCAACGACGGCAACGCCCAAACAAGCACTTACGTTAAAATCGGGTTCGTTTACCGCACCGATAAAGTTACCCCCGTTTTGCCGCTGGGACGCCCATACTCTTCCAATTCAGCATTCTACAGAAGAGAATATGTGCAAGCATTCACCGAAAATAGCACAGGCCAACGTTTTGTGGTGAGCTTGAATCACTTCAAAGCAAAAGATGGCACAGGCAGCGCCTCTACCAATGCCGCACGCATGGACAATGTAGAGCATCTTATTGATTTCCTGACCCAAAAAATCAACGCTAATTATTACCAAGACCCTGATTTTCTGATTCTGGGCGATTTGAATAGTTCTACCATGGAGGAACCTATCCGCTATATCAGTGATCATGGATTTGAAAACCAACTCATGCGCTTTTCTCCCACTGAATACAGTTATGTTTATGACTACAAAGTGGAATATCTAGACCACGTTTTCGCAACTCCTTCAATGGCTTCACAGATTACCAATGCAGCACCATATCACCTTAACGCAGATGAATCAACGCATTACTACTACCCATCGGGAGACGTTTCTATGTATCGCTACTCCGACCACGACCCCATTATTGTAGGAGTCAAGCTCACACAGAATGTGGGCATTCCTGAACAGACCGACAATGTATATCATCCACAAATCTATAGTCAAGACGGACAAATCATCATTCATAACGAACAAGCCACAACGGTATCCATCTATGATGTCGCAGGAAGAGTAATCAGTCAGGTTCGTGCCCAAGATTGTGCTGTGCCTGTTGCGGCGGGAATGTATATCGTAAAAACAGGGGATTTTGTACAGAAAATTTGGGTCGGAAAATATTAAAATCAACAAAATATAAGCATGAAAGCAGTTTTTATTTCATTCTACCAAGCCTTTTATAACGAAGTGATAGAAGTACTCGACCAATTGGAAATCCGTGGATTCACCTATTGGCCTGAAGTACAAGGACGCGGCAGTGAGACTGGCGAACCGCATTATGGGACCCATACATGGCCCACCCTCAACGCAGCACTG
>JAEEUY010000196.1 GCA_016290715.1 Bacteroidales bacterium | reverse complement strand
TACGCCATCCCTTCATTTATGGATGTAAAACGATTTTTGGTGGTGCTTTGTATTTTAGCCATCCTCATGCTTGCCGACCTGTTCTTGCTCCAAGATGAATTCACCACAGCAGCAGTAATCAGTTCCGCCATCGTCGGCTCCAGTACCTTGGCCAACTTCCTGATGATTCGTAAAAGAACAGATGCATGGTTTTATTGGGTTATTTTTTCCCTCTGCGGGGTCATTCTGATGATTTTGTCTCACAATTATGTAACCCTTACATTATATACTATTTACCTATTCATCAATGGGAACGTATGCATCGCATGGTGCAAGCAAACGCCCAAAGATCGCTACGGCTGGCTGAAATTATTCACTAAAAAATCTTAATTTTGCACCTCTGAAAACAACTAAAATCCTATGATGTCAATTCTTACGGAATACTCGCTTTGGTTCGGCCTATTATGTCTTTTATTGGGAGCGATATATGCCGTAGCACTCTATCTTCGTTACCACGATATTGAATTTGACAAGCGTCCGAAATGGATTATGTCCATCCTGCGGGGCGTATCTATCTCACTCATTGCGTTTTTACTTCTTTCCCCGATGATACGCAGACCCGTTAAAGAGGTTGACAAACCGGTACTGATCTTCGCCATCGACAACTCGTCATCCATGGTCAGTTTAAGCGACTCCAACTTTTACCGCAATGAGTTCCCACAGCAACTGAACCAACTTATCCACTCATTTGGCGACAAATATGATGTCAAGACCTACTTTCTCGGTGAACAGAACGAAATTGTTTCCAACAAAGAAGACATTACCCCTGCCTTTGATCAGAAAATGACCAATATTTCAGCACTTTTCACTGAAATTGACAATGTGTATTCGCAACACAATGTAGGTGCCATTGTTTTGATTACCGATGGGATATACAATACCGGGAGCAATCCCCAATACCAGACACAAAACATCAAATTCCCTGTTTACGCAGTGGGCGCGGGCGACACCACCGCACCTACCGATCTCCGAATTGCCGATATCGCACACAACAAACAAACATTTTTGGGTAACTTTTTCCCCATAGAAATCAAAATTGATGCCACCCACTTGGCCGGGCATAATGCCCAATTAACTGTTTTCCACAAAGACGATGAAGTATTTTCCAAGAATATAAATATCCGTGGCAACCAACACTTTGAAACCGTAAAATTGGTTTTGGAGGCAAAAGAGAAAGGCACCCAGAAATACCGGGTGGAAATCACAGAACTGCCCAATGAAATCACTTATAAAAACAACAAAACCACCTTTTTTATCAATGTGGTGGATTCCCGTGAAAAGATTGCCATTGTCTATGCAGGTGCCCATCCCGATGTGAGTGCCATCAAACAAGCATTGGAGAAATCCGACAAATACGAAGTGGAGACTTTTGCCGCTGATGAATTCAACAAAAACCCACGCGACTACTCATTGTTCATCTTTCACCAGTTGCCATGCCAAAAGAAGTTGGCAGGAAAATTGCTTTCCGAAGTGCAGAAACAAGGGGTTTCATCTTTATATATTATTGGAAATCAAACAGATATTAAAGAATTTAACAATTTGGGAGCGGGTATAACCATTACCCCCAGTGGCAGCAACGGACAAGTGATGATGAATGATGCAACCCCTTCCCTGAACGCCAACTTCCTCACTTTCACCTTCTCTGAGAATGCACAACAGATGCTGAAATACTATACTCCCGTAAGCACTTTTTTTGGAAACTACAAAGTTCACAACGGAGGAAATGTATTCCTGTACCAGAAAATCAACAAAGTGGAAACCAACTATCCGTTAATCACTTTCCACCAAAACAACCGGCAACGCATTGGTGTAATTACGGGCACCGGAATATGGAATTGGCGCATACAGAATTATTTGCATAGTCAGAATTTTGATGCTTTCGACGAAATCATCAACCAAATGGCACTATACCTTTCTGTTAAAGGCGACAAGAGCAATTTCCGCATCAACCTTCAAGAAGTGTATAATGAAAACACACCGATCGAATTAAGCGCGGAAGTATATACCGAAAGCTTTGAACTGATCAACACTCCTGACATACAATTCTCCCTCACCAACGAAGAGGGGAAAGAGTTCACCTCCCTGTTTTCCAAGAAAAACAACAGTTACTACCTCAATCTGGGCAAACTTCCTATCGGCGACTACCAATGGAAGGCAAGTACCCTCGTGGGCAACAATACCTATACAAAATCCGGCACATTTACGGTTCAAGAAATTGAATTGGAAAGCATGAACCTCATTGCCAATCACGATTTATTGCGTGTAATAGCCGAACAAAGTCAAGGCAAATACTTTGAAATGAACGATTTGGCAAAAGTTGAACAAGCTGTTAAGGATAATGAGAATATCAAATCCATTGTTTCCTACAACAAGAAATACAGTTTGATATTGAATAGTTGGATATACTTTGTCATCATCATATTATTGTTTGGTATAGAATGGTTTATGAGAAAATGGGGCGGTGGATATTAGCCAATTAAAATGAATAGGCGTATGAAATTACGGGATATTTTGTTAATTGTTTTGATAGCGGTCAGCGCGAGTGCTTGGGGACAGCAAATTGCCCTTTTGAAGTACCGTGGCGGCGGCGATTGGTATGCGAATCCCACATCGCTTAAAAATCTGGTTGCTTTTTGCAACAGCAATCTCGGGACGCAGATATCCACACAAATAGCCACTGTGGAAGTGGGTAGCGCCGACATCTATCAATATCCATTTGTGCACATGACCGGACATGGGAATGTCGTCTTTTCACCAGAAGAAGCCCAAAACTTACGCAACTACCTCATCTCCGGCGGGTTCTTGCACATTGATGATAACTACGGATTGGACGCTTTTGTCCGCACACAGATGAAACTTGTATTTCCAGAGCTGGAGTTTGTAGAACTACCTTACAGTCACCCCATTTATCATCAAAAGTTTCCATTTCCGAATGGATTGCCCAAAATTCACGACCACGATTTCAAGCCGCCACAAGGGTTCGGGCTGATATGGGAAGGCCGGCTGGTATGTTTTTATACCTATGAATGTGATTTGGGGGATGGATGGGAAGATTATGAAGTGCACAAGGATTCGGAGGCGACACGTACAAAAGCATTGAAAATGGGGGCGAATATTATACAGTACGTTTTTACACAATAACAAAAAAACAGCAGTTGTTCCGTCGCTGCTCCCTTGGGAGGAGAGGAAAGTCCGGGCAACACAGAGCACCGTGCTTCCTAACAGGAAGGGGCCTTGAAAGAGGTTACGGCAAGTGCTACAGAAACATACCGCTCCGCAAGGAGTAAGGGTGAAAACGCGAGGTAAGAGCTCACGCCGTAGTGCAGTGATGCACGCGGAGGTAAACCCCACGGGTTGAAAGACCAAATAAACCGAGGCTTGAGGGTGGCTCGCCCGACTCGGAGGGTAGGTCGATAGAGGTTGGTGGCGACATCAATCGTAGATAAATGACGGAACTCGACAGAACCCGGCTTACAGACTGCTGTTTTTTTTGTATTTTTGCCATCCATTTCTGCAACAAACTGCCATCAGCCTCATACAATATTTTACTATTCAAAACGTTAACAAAATATCTATAACCAAACAGCAATGAAAAAATATTTTATCGCTTTGCTCTTTCTCCTTGCCAGTTTTCCTTGTTTCCCTCAGAAATCGGAAATTGGAGCCATGGTGGGCACCTCATTTTATTTGGGGGACTTGAATCCGCGCTCCCTCTTTGGCATGTCGCAATTGGCAGGAGGAATCATCTACCGCTACAACTTCACCCCCCGTTGGGCCATCAAAGCCAATATCTTGTTTGCCAAAGTTGCCGGCGACGATGCCATCACCAACAAAAAATATGAACGCAATCTCAACTTCACCTCCCCAATTACCGAAATCTCCGCACAAGTTGAACTGAATTTTTTCAAACTATACAACGAAAGAGGGCATAATTTCTTTTCTCCTTACATTTTCGCAGGTATTTCTGTATTTTCCTTCAACCCGCAAGCTGAATACGATGGCACCGTTTATGCCTTGCAATGTTTAGGAACAGAGGGCCAAGGATTAGCTGGCGAAAAAGACTATTATTCCTTGTGCAATGTAGCTATTCCCTTTGGCATCGGTCTGAAATTCAATGTTTCAAAACATATTTCCATTGGAGCTGAATGGGGCATGCGCTATACTTTTACCGACTACTTGGACGATGTAGGCGGCAACTATTACGATAACGCAGCATTGTGGGAACTGAGAGGGCCTGCCGTCGCCGGTTTAGCCGACAAATCAGAAGTGAAGCACGAAGCAGGGACCGGTCGCGGAAACTCTAAAACCAAAGATTTGTATTCGTTTGCCGGTGCCACCATCACCTTCAAATTCGGTGAGGCTGATAATTCTTGCAATTTACGCACCAACGTCAAACGAAAAGCCGTTACCAGTTACTAAAAAAATTTTCAAATGTCTATTTCAGATATCGACCTGACACACCTGCCCCAACATATTGCCATCATCATGGATGGCAATGGCCGCTGGGCAAAAGAGCGTGGTTTGGAACGTATGTATGGGCATCAAGCGGGAGCTGATGCGGTAAGAAGAATCGTGGAAACCACAGGGAAATTGCAAATCCCCTACTTGACTTTATACGCCTTTTCCACGGAAAATTGGAACCGCCCCCGCACCGAAGTGGACGCACTGATGACCCTTCTTGTTTCGGCCATCCAAAACGAACTGGACAATCTGATGCAAAACCAAGTGCGACTCAATGTTATCGGCAATGTGGACGACCTTCCTGAAGCATGCCAACAGGAATTGATCGCCGCCATCCATAAAACATCTCAGAATAAAGGACTCACCCTAACCCTTGCCTTAAGCTACAGCGGACGATGGGAAATCACCCGCATGGTTACCCAAATTGCCCAATTAGTTGAAAACGGACAACTTGCCGCTAAAGATATTACCCCTGAAAAAATAGCAGCTACCCTTAACACCTTTCCTCTCCCCGACCCTGATATTCTTATCAGAACAGGTGGCGAATCACGCATTAGCAACTTTCTGTTGTGGCAAATCGCTTACACGGAACTTTTCTTTGTTGACACCAAATGGCCTGACTTCGCCGAAAACGACCTTTTAAAAATCATCCTTCAATTTCAAAATCGTGAAAGACGCTTCGGAAAAACAAGTGAACAAATAAAATCGTGTTAGTTTTTTTACTACTTTTGCCCCTCAATATTAACACCGAAGAAATCGAATGAAATTTTTCAACCATCTTAGTCTGTTTCTCTTATTAATCTTTTATGGATTAATGAGTTATGCACAGACATTTGTTTCTTCCGGTGATACCATCCCTACCATTGAAATTAATTATTCCTCTCCGAAAAATTATGAAATTGGAGGAATCACCATTTCCGGTTCCGGTGCACTTGACCAACGACTGCTACCTTTCAGTGTGGGCGATAGAATTGACATTCCCGGTGATGTGATCACCAAAACCATTAAAAAACTCTGGAGCACAGAACTTTATGAGGATATTAAGATTTCCGTAACCAAAACCATTGGGGACGTGGCCTTTTTGGACATCTACTTGGAAAATCGCTCGCGTCTGGCTGCTTTCGCTTTTGTGGGGGCCAAGAAAAATGAGGAAACCGATCTGCGCAATAAAATCAAAATCACCCAAGGGAATGTGGTCAACGACAACATGAAAACCACTTGCACCAATATTATCAAAGACTACTACATTGACAAAGGTTTTCACAACTGCAAGGTGGTTATCGAAGAACGCCCCGACGAGAAATTGCAACGGGCCGTTACCCTTTACTTCCATATTCACAAAGGAACGAAAATCAAAATTGATAAGATTAATTTTATCAATAATTATCAAGTATCTGATGCCAAGCTACTCAAATCAATGAAAGACACAAAGGAGCGATTCCATTTCACCCCTTTCTACAAAGCAGATACGGTACTTCGATATATGTTCAAACATCCCGATTACTACAAATCGAAAGATATTATCGAACATTTGGGGGATTACTTTGCAGGACGCGTAAATTTCCACATTTTCAAAGCCTCCAAATTTATCAAAGGAATATACGAAACAGACAAAAACCATCTCATTGAAAAATACAACGAACTAGGGTACCGCGATGCCTATATTGTTCGAGACAGTGTGTATATCAAAAACAATTACGCCTACATTGATATTGAGGTAAATGAAGGGCCTCGCTACTATTTTAGAGACATCTCTTTTGTGGGCAATACAAAGTACTCTTCTGATATTTTGCAACAAGTGCTGAATATTGAGAAAGGGGATGTATATAATCAGAAACTGCTCTTACAAAACATCAGTATGAGTCCTGATGGCAACGATATCAGCTCTTTGTATATGAATGACGGTTATCTGTTCTTCTATGCAAACCCCACAGAAGTGCTTATTGAAAATGACTCCATTGATATTGAGATACGTATCCGTGAGGGACAGCAAGCCACCTATAACAAGATTAGCGTATCAGGGAATACGAAAACCAATGACAATGTTATCTTACGTGAGGTAACTACGATCCCGGGACAGATGTTCAACCGGTCGGATATTATCCGTTCACAGCAAGTTCTACTTTCCTTGGGGTATTTCAACCAAGAGAAGATGGATGTAAGGCCGACCCCGAACGAAGCCGACGGCACAGTGGATATAGAATATGTGGTGGAAGAGACCTCCTCTGACCAGCTGGAATTGTCAGCGGGCTATGGCGCCACCGGATTAGTGCTCAGCGCCGGCGTTTCATTCAACAATTTCTCTTTTAAGAAACTATTCAAAAAAGACGCATGGACCCCTATCCCATCAGGAGACGGGCAAAAACTTTCGCTAAAAATATCCACCAATGCCATCTGGTACCAGTCGTACAGCCTCTCTTTCGTTGAACCTTGGCTGGGAGGAAAGAAGCCAAACACTTTATCGGCACAAGTCTATTACCAAGTACAAACCAATGGACGAAAGAAAAAAGACGAAGCCCGCGCATCCATCAATATTATTGGAGCAAACATCACTTTTGCCAGAAAACTCAAATGGCCGGATGACTATTTCCAGATTTCACACAGTTTGATTTATCAATACTATAACGTAAAGAATTACAGCAGTATATTCATCTTCAGCAACGGATTTGCTAATAATATCAGTTACAAATTCACCATTATGCGTAACTCCATCAATGCGCCTATCTACCCAAGGGAAGGGTCTGAACTCTCTTTCTCAGTACAACTCACTCCACCCTACTCCGCATTTACCAAGAAAGATTATACTACCGCTACCGATCAGGAGAAATACAAATTCCTTGAATTTCACAAATGGAAATTCAACATTTCATGGTTTACGAAAATTGTTGATAATTTGGTGTTGAATGTACGTCTCAAAACCGGTTTCATCGGCTGGTACAACCGACAAATCGGTGCCCCTCCTTTCGAGCGGTTCTATTTGGGTGGCGACGGGTTGTCAGGCTGGTCGTTGGATGGTCGCGAGATTATTGGCATGCGCGGTTACGATGATGAAGCACTCACTCCCGTTGAAAACGGCACCACTATCGGCGGCACCATCTTTAACAAGTTTACTGCAGAGCTTCGCTATCCTATCACCTTGAATCCCAGCGCTACCATCTATGTTCTGGCATTCGTCGAAGCAGGTAAATCATGGAAAGATATTCGCCAATATTCACCTTTCAACCTCTATAAATCAGCCGGATTGGGTATCAGAATCTATCTGCCCATGTTCGGATTGCTCGGCTTTGACTGGGGCTACGGATTTGATGAAGTGCCCGGCCAGAAAGATGCTAACGGCAGCCGCTTCCATATTTCCATCAACCAGTCTATAGACTAAAATTCAATCATGATAAAATATAACCCATATTTAAACGTTAGTGATTATTGTAAAATTTAAATATTATGAAAAAAAACATTCTATTAACTTTACTTATTAGCATCATCCTTTTGCCCGTTTTTGGACAGAAATATGCGTACATTGATTCTGAATATATTTTGAGCAATATGCCCGAATATGCTGAAGCTCAAGCTGAATTGGATCGTTTGGCCGGTGTTTGGCAACAAGAGATCGAAAAACAGTTTGCCTCCATTGATTCCATGTATAAAAAATACCAGGTTGAAGCCATCACGCTGCCTGAAAACATGAAACAGAAACGGGAGGAAGCCATTATCGCCGCTGAACAGGCAGCTAAGAACCTGCAAAAGAAAAGATTTGGCAACGACGGCGACCTGTTCAAAAAAAGAGAAGAACTTGTAAAACCTATCCAAGACCGTGTATTCACCGCCATTGACGAATACGCCAAAGAAAAAGGATATGCTTTTGTATTCGATGTCGCCGGTGCCATGACCATTATCTATGCTGATCCCAAATGGGATATCAACGACCAAATCATGCAGAAGCTCGGTGTTACGGCAAGCAGCTCAGATGAAGATTAATCACTAAAAGCAATAATAGACAAGTATGAAAAAAGTATTTTTTATTCTCATAGCAATTCTTTTTATCGGCACAACCACAGTAGATGCACAAAAATATGGGCATATCACCTCTCAGGAGATCTTTGCCGTTATGCCCGGAGCTGACTCCATACCTGTTAAATTAAAAGCATTTGAAGCTGAACTTACCGAAGTTTATACGACAATGGTTTCTGAATTTCAAACAAAAAAGGAAAAATTTGACCAAGAGGCAGGCACCATGTCGCAAAGCGTTCGTAAAATTCGGGAAGACGAACTCGTAAATCTTCAAAACAGAATCATGGAATTCCAAGAAAGTGCTCAAAACGATTTGCAGGAAAAACAAATTGAATTGATGCAGCCATTCCAGGAAAAAATAACTGAAGCCATCAAAGCAGTGGCCAAAGAAAATGGCTATGCCTATATTTTTGATACCGCTACTCTTCTTTATTATGATGGAGGTGAGGATGTTAGCGATCTCGTAAAAAAGAAATTGGGCATTAAATAATGTATCTTACTATGAAAAAAATATCTTTACTCCTTTTACTCGTTGCCGCAATCCTCTTTCCTCAAAACTCATGGGCACAAAAAGCCAAATTCGGTCATATTGACTATGCAGCAACGATACAACAGATGGATGGAATTGACACGGTTCAAACAGTGGTTGCCAAGTTCAAGGCGGATTTGGAAGCCGAAGCCGCTACCATGCACGAAGAATTCCAAAACAAATACAACGATTTTGCTGCCAAACAAGCCACCTATTCCCCTTCCGTTGCACAAATTAAGCAAAAAGAATTGGAAAGTCTGTACGAAAGAATCCAAACTTTCACCTCTTCAGCAGAAAGCGATTTGCAACTCAAACAGATAGAAATGCTTAAACCCTTTCAGGAAAAACTTATAGAAGCAATCAAAATCGTAGCCAAAGAAAATGGCTATACCTACATTTTTGATAAAAATACTGTTCTTTATTATTCTGATTCTGAAGATATTACTAATAAAGTGAAAGCTAAATTAGGAATCAAATAAAATATGTATTTCATTGATTCTCATGGTCATATCTGTAACGAATACTATACAGAAGATTTTAATTCAGTAATGGAGCGTGCTATTGCAGCACGCGTGGAGAAGATTATTTTACCTTGTGTAAATGCGCAAAGCATACCTTGTATTTTTGATGCCGTGGAACAATATCCGCAGCATCTTTTTCCATTAATAGGGTTGCACCCCACCGACATCACCGAAAACTATCTTGAAGATCTTGCACTGCTTGAAAATCAACTAACCCGTCCGGAAGTAGTTGGAATCGGAGAAATCGGTATGGACCTGTATCATGACACCTCTTATAAGGAAATACAACAGAAGGTGTTCTATCGACAGCTCACATGGGCAAAAGAACGTAATTTCCCTCTCTCCTTACACATCCGAAGTGCCTATACTGAAGCCATTACAATACTCAAAAAGTTCAATCAGCATGATTTGCGAGGGGTTTTACATTGTTTTTCAGGGGGCATTCAAGAAGCAGACTGGGCTGTAAGACACGGATTTGCTTTGGGAATCGGTGGTGTAGTTACTTTCAAAAACAATAAATTGCAGGAAATTGTAAAACATGTGGGAATTGAAAACATTGTCTTAGAAACCGATGCCCCGTTTCTCGCTCCCACCCCCTACCGCGGTCAACGCAACGAAAGTTCCTACATCCCCATTATCGCTCAAAAAGTAGCTGATATTCTTGAAACTTCCATAGAAGAAGTGGCAGAAAAAACAACACAAAATGCAGAAAAAATCTTTCATATATAAAATCACCGGCCTATGAAACCATTAATTGCACCTTCCATGCTCTCCGCCGATTTTTGCAACTTGGCAAAAGATATTGACATGGTTAACCAATCCAACGCCGACTGGTTTCACCTT
>JAEEUY010000195.1 GCA_016290715.1 Bacteroidales bacterium | reverse complement strand
GTTTGTATTCATTGAGGCCCGGTTATGGCTACTATAATCTGCCTGAAGCAACAAAAGGCGTGGCCTTGCCTGATTCGACCGCTGTATGGAAGATTGATCTGGTGACAGGGGTAATCGAGCCTCTGTTGTCATATAAGGATTTCGCGACATTCCAACCCCGCTCTGAAATGATGGACAGTTCGGCTGTTCACAAGGTCAATCATTTGATGATTAGTCCAAATGGAAAGCGGTTCATGGTTTTGTACCGTTGGTTTGTAGGACAGAGAAAATTTACCCGGCTGATAACATGCGATATGGATGGCAAGGAAATGTATCTTCTTTCTGATGACGACATGGTAAGCCATTGCTGTTGGAAAGACGATGAGACAATTTTGGCGTTTGAGAATAAAAAGGACGGGGGCCCTGGATATTACCTCATGAAGGACAGAAGTGATCAATATTCGCATTGCTGGCCGCAATTGAGCAATGACGGACATCCGGGTTATAGTCCAGACAGATCGATGATTGTCACGGATACCTATCCGGACAGGGCGCGGATAGCCGAGATCAAGCTGATGGACGGAACGGACGAGAAGAAGACTGATGTCAAAGTCATCGCCAGGGTATTTGCCCCGTTCAAATATGACAACGACACGCGATGTGACTTGCATCCGCGTTGGAATCGAACAGGGGATAAAATTTGTTTTGACAGTGTATTCGAAGGACATCGTGGAATGTATGTCGTGGATGTAAAGGAAGAATTATTGAAATGACATCTGATAGAAAGATAAAAGTTTGTTTTATGATGACCGCCTGCAAAAAAAGCGGTCCTGTTCAACAGATGCTTAGTATCATAAAGTATCTGGATAAGGATAAATTCGAAGCATTCCTGCTTACTATATATCCTGAACCACAGGATGGCAGCAGTCAACTTGATAAATATCTTCCTTATGTCAGGCATTATTTTGCACCGACCGGCAAAATCGATATCATGATTGGAAGAACAAAAAGAATAAAAGAGGCGCTTGCGGAAATCAGGCCAGATGTCATTCACTCACTTGGGGTGTTTCCAGATTTTGCAATCAGTAGATTAAAGAAATATCCTCAAATTATCACATTGAGAAATTTCATCTGGGATGACTATCCTGCGAAGTTTGGAAAAATACAGGGGACACTTTTGGCTAAATTGCATTTGTATGCCATGAAACATACGACGAAAACAGTTGCTTGTTCCAAGAGTCTGGCCGATATTTACAAGAGTAGAATGAATTTAGATTTGGATTTCATTCGAAATGGAGTTGATGTGGAGCAATATACAAAGCCTACGCCTGATGAAGTAGCCGCTCTTCGTAAAGAACTCAAACTGCCAGAAAAAACGTTCATATTTGTCTATTCAGGCCAGATTATAAGCAGAAAGAACCAGAAATTCCTTTTGGAAGTATTTCGGGAGTCATTTAAAACGGATGAAGCGTTTTTGCTTCTTCTGGGAGATGGAGCGGATTATGAAGCGCTTCATGGAGAGTTTGGAGGAATACCGAATATTGATTTTAGGGGTAATGTTGATAATGTGAGCCAATATCTGAAAGCATGTGATGCCTATGTCTCCACAAGCAAATCCGAAGGAATGCCAAATGGTGTGCTGGAGGCGATGGCTACTGGTCTTCCGGTGGTTTTGTCAGATATAAAGCAACATCAGGAGATCATGGAGGTCAATCATGAAATCGGATTCATGTATGGCCAAGGAGACAAAGAAGATTTAGCGCAGAAAATGCACAGGATAATTGATGGTAATTACAAGGCTATGGGGGAGAAAGCATATCAAGTGGCACATGAGATTTTCAATGCACGCAATATGAGTCATCTTTATCAAGAAGAATATAAGAAATTATCCAATTAATTGCCCCGAAAAAGGATAAATATGGGAAAGACCATTGTAGATATCATAAAGAAGCCCTCTCTTCTATTTTTGACTTTAGGGCATCGGAAGGTGTTTAATTGGATGAGTGATGAGCAATATTTAAAAATTGCTTATAGGATAAAAATGGGAAAAGCACTGAATCTT
>JAEEUY010000194.1 GCA_016290715.1 Bacteroidales bacterium | reverse complement strand
GGCGGTCATTCAGAATTGGCAAAAGAAGAAGATGCCATCAATAAAACGAGTGGTTTGAGTTTGTCTTATATTACCCAATATAGCTATGGAGTAGGAGAAACGGCAACGCTGCTTATTCCGGGTGCCAGAGGGTATGCTTCTGCCTATAATGTGGGAACCGATTCAAAGGTGTATAGTGCAATGGTGCACAATGGAATGCCCAAACGGCAAGCCGCTGAATACTGCAAAGGAATGCCTACCTATTGGGGCGGCGATGAAGGCACTTCGGGACCTGTTTATGTGGGGGCTATTGTCTGCTTCCTTTTTGTTTTGGGTCTGTTAATTGTAAAAGGTCCTTATAAATGGGCATTGCTGGTTGCGACTATTTTCTCGATTTTACTTTCTTGGGGGTATAATTTTATGCCTTTGACAGAATTTTTTGCCCAATATTTCCCGATGTACACCAAATTCCGAGCGGTAGAATCCATATTGGTGGTTGCTGAGATCACTATTCCATTATTGGGCTTTTTGGCTTTAAAGGAAATAATGGATCAAAAGCAGCAAAAAACATACGATAAAAAGCAGATGATACAAAAAATATATATATCCGCTGGTATTACGGCAGGGTTATGTGTGTTTGCGTTGATAGCCAGCTTCTTTTTGGATTATTCTTGGGGGCGTGATGCGGATATTTTCGCTCAATGGCCTGAGTGGCTTTCTTCTGCGATTGTTGCCGAGCGGGCTTCTATTTATCGTGCCAGTGCTTTTCGTTCTCTTATTTTTGTGTTATTAGGGGCAGGATTGGTTTGGTTGTATGTCTCCGAAAAACTTAAGTTCGGATATTTTGTGGCTATTTTAGGGGTTTTGGTGTTGGCAGATATGTGGACAATTGACCGTAAATTCTTTAATGATAGCAATTTTGTCAGTCAAAAACAGGATAAAAACTATTTTGCAGAACAACCATGGGAAACAGAAATCTTGTCTCGCTCTAAAGATGATCCGAGTTATCGTGTCTATAATATTACGAATCCACAAGGACCATTTAATGATTCGAGAACCTCTTATCGTTTTAAGTCTATTGGGGGATACCATGCGGCAAAGTTGCGTCGTTATCAGGATTTGATAGATGCTCATATTTTTGATGAAACAAATGCCATGCTGAAATCTATCCGTCAAACGGGAGATCAGTTGTTCTTTTTGCCCAGCGACACCACTGATTATCCGGTACTGAATATGCTGAATATGAAATATGCCGTGGTAGGAAACGATCAGCCTATGGTGGTAGAGAATCCTAACGCTTTCGGGAATGCATGGTTCGTGGATTCCGTTGTTGTGGTGAATAACCCCAATGAAGAATCGGATGCTTTGAAAACGATTAATTTGCATAATACTTTGGTGACGGATGTCAAGTTCGCAGATTTTGTGAAGGATGTTAATCCAAGTTACGATGAGACAGCCAAAATAAAGTTAACCAAATATGCCCCCGATTATGTGGAATATGACTACACTGCGGCGAAGGATGGTATTGCTGTTTTCTCTGAAATCTATTATCCATACGGATGGAATGCATATATTGACGGGCAACCTGCCGATCATTTCAGAGCAAACTATGCATTGCGCGCCATGAACGTGCCTGCCGGACAACACCATATTCGTTTTGAGTTCCGTCCTGCTACGGTGGAGAAATGGGGTAAGGTGTCGGTGGTGTGTTCATACATTATTTATCTCACAATATTAGGAATTGTAGGCTGTGGAATTTATAGGGTAGTGAGAAAAAGAAAAGAAATTATTGGCGCCCAAAAATAAATAATGTAAAGTTATTATACGCAAGTTTTCCTGTAATGAATATCCTTTTCATCCGTTATAAAAAATCCAAAAACATTCTGGAAGGCGGCGAGCAGGGCAGCCAAAAGAACTATAATGTGTTATCACAATTGGTTGGTGAAGAGAATGTTGCCACATACTATATTCACGATGAGAACCGAAAAAAGTCTGTTTGGGATTATGCCAAGGGAATTCTCTATTTCCCGCTCAACTACTATTTCGGTCTGACACCTAAGCGTGTCAAAGAAATGGTGTCGTTGGCAATGTCGTATGATGTGGTTTTCATTGATCGTAGTGTGTTCGGCATTATCGCAAAAAAATTAAAACAGGCGAATTATAAGGGTAGAGTCATTTCCTTCTTCCATAATGTGGAAGTGCCTTATTTTGAAGCAAAATTAGGGAACAAATTGGGGAAAGGATTCATTTTGCGCTGCATTGACCAGAACGACCGTTATGCGTGCCAGTATTCTGATAAAACGATTGCCCTGAATCCGCGCGATGACAAGGAACTCTTCAAACGTTACGGGCGACATGCGGATGTGCTGATTCCTGTGGCTTTCAAAGACAAATATTTAAAAGAACAATATTATACAGAAAGTACCGCTGTACAACCTTTATGTCTTTTCTTAGGTGCTTATTTTCCCCCAAACAATGAAGGTATTGTCTGGTTTGTGAAAAAGGTGCTTCCTTATGTAAATATTCGGATGCGCGTGGTTGGCAAGGGAATGGCACGTCTGAAAGCAGAAGAGCCTGTTATGAAAGATATAGAAGTAATTAGCGATGCCCCGGATTTGTTGCCTTATTTTGAGGAGGCCGACATGATGATACTTCCTATATTTAAAGGCAGTGGCATGAAGGTGAAAACTTGCGAAAGTCTGATGTACGGGAAAAATATCATCGCCACCGACGAGGCTTTTGTCGGGTATGAGGTGGATTACGACAAGGTAGGGGGAAAATGCAATACGGCAGAGGAATTCATCTCTTGCATCAAGGACTTTGAGAATCATCCCCGCCCCCGTTTCAATGTCTATTCGCGTCAGATGTTTTTGGAAAAGTATTCGGAAGCAGCAGTGGTGGAAAAGTTCAGAAAGGTGTTGTTTGAGTAAGCACTGGGCAGATTTGCAGTAATTTTATCTATAATTTCTCTCCTAGATCCATCATGATTTGTACGGCAGCGGAATCGGCATCGGTCAGGGTGTCGCGGATGCTCATGGGACGTTTGGCTGTGCCAGCTACGTAAATGCCTTCCATAGTGGTTAAATTATCTTGTATGTGTGCTCCCTGAGAGGAAATAAACTGGTATTCTCCTCCAATATGGCAGTTTTTACCAATGGTTTTGGTCCCCTGTGAAGGCTCCATTCCCGCCATCAGAACCAATAAATCAGTGTTCATTTTAAGAGGTTGGCCAATTAATGTGTCCTCTGATTTGATTTGTACTTTCCCGTCAAAGGTGGCAGAGGCTTCTGAAATACGGCCACGGACAAAACGGATGTCGTATTTTTCCTGTGCTTCACGGTAGAGTTCCTCAAACCCTTGCCCCCACATTCTCAAATCCATATAAAAAATGTATATTTCAGCATCGGGCAATGCTTTACGAACTTCAATCGCTTGTTTCACGGCGGTAACACAACATACTTTTGAGCAGTAGTTATTCCCCGATTTCTCATCACGGGATCCCACACATTGTAAGAAAGTAATTCGTGAAGGAATATCTCCAATGGAGTTGAATATCTGTTTGTGGCGGATCATTTTTTCCAAATCCAATGAGGTGACGACCCCTTTGTAAATACCATAACCGTATTCCTCTTTACGATGGGCATCAAAGATGGTGTACCCGGTGGCAATAAGCACAGCATCGGCTATATGTGATTTCTCTTCTTTGTCAATTAATTTATAGATATCCCCATCTTTTTTTATATCTACTATCTCTTTATCCAAAACCACTTGAATATTTTTCTGCAATAACTTGGCACTTAACTTATCAGCCAACTCTGTAGCAGAAGAAAAATCAGGAAATAGGTATGCCTTATCCAAAATGTTGGATAAAGGGGAGGAGGATTTTTCAAATAGAGTTACTTCAAAATTATTTGAAGCTAAAATATAGGAGGCTTCAATTCCTGCAGGTCCTGCTCCGATAACTGCTATTTTTTTCATATTCAAGGTTTTATATTATTGTTTCAAAAATTTGGGTCTGTTAGGAATCGGCAGTATTTGACCGTCGGCACCACGATATTTTTCGTCAGGATTATACTTGATTCCTATTTTATTGAGTAAGTTTTCAGATTGCACCTGATGTAATTGGAGCCCTAATTTCCAAGGGTCGTAGCCGAGGAGGAGTCCAGTCAGTTCTTCGTAGGTGAGTACGGGGATTCCATATCCTTCTTTGTCGTAGGTTTTGTTTTCCATTTCGGCAATGGTGTATTGCCATTTATCCATAAACATGGCACATCCCGGACAGTTGGTGAGGATAAAATCGGGTTCGTAGGGTTCCATGGATTCAAATTTCTTTTTGGAATTGGCAACCGAATATCCGCGATTTTCTTGGAGCAAATAGTGGCGGAATCCGAAGCCGCAGCAATGACGGCGTTCAGGGTAGTCGATTACTTCACCGCCCCATGCTTCAATCATCCCTACTAATACGTGAGGGAATTCTGATTTGCCGATTCCCTTTTCGGGAAAGATTTTGGCATAGTGGCAGCCTACATGTTCCACAGCGCGCAAGGGTTTTCCTGTAAATCTGTTAACCAACTGATATTTCATCTTTTCTTTCAATTCCATCCGGAATTTATAGATAATATCAGAAGGATGCACCAAATTCGCTGGAGGTTCAAATTCCCTTCCAGTGGCTTTTCTCAAATATTCACGGGTTTTTTCGAGCATGGCGGGGTTATGTTTCCATATTTCCACCATCTCGGTAAAAATACCGAAAGAGGTAACGCAAGAAGGCACGTAGTTGGTATAACCCGCTGCGTTCATCAAAGAAAACAGGCGTGCCACAACAGTCATGGTGGTCTCCAAAGGAACAATATCGCTATGATAGCCGATGCCTGTACAGGTATGTTGGTTCTCTTCATCATAGATATCTTTGTGCAGTTCGTCACGCATGATTTTCAAAAATGCCGTTTCAGAACCGGGAAAAAAGGTTTGACGGATGCAACTTCTTTCGTAGAAGTAATGGTCGTCAGCTATTTCCTTTTGATACTCATTCCAATATCTTTTCGTCATAACCGTAAATATTTATTTTTTGATCATATTTTCCCTAACAATCTCTGCAATATCCTTTACCGGAAAATCTGTCGCATGGTTGAAAGCACGTTTGCACATCGGGCAAGCCGTACAAATTTGATCGGGATTTTTATACATCAGATTATTCATTGCCGCATCACGGATTTGGGTTTGTTGGCGAATGTCAATCAATGTGTCTCCCAAATTGATACCGCAGCAGATGCTTTCTTCTTTTTCATGTTTGGCTTTTACCAAATGAGTGGCTTTTTTGAGAATTTGGCGGGGTTCTTTATAAATGCCACAGCCTCTTCCTAATTCACAAGGGTCGTGATAAACGGTCCGCAAGTCATCTTTACGAAGTTTGAGTTTCCCTGTTTCCAGCAACTTCATGATATATTCAGTATGGTGCATGATGGGAATGGAGAGCTTGTACTCATTCTTGAATGATTGGTAGCAGATGGGGCAGGAGGTGATGAGAACCGAAATTTTTGATTTTTTGATCAGTTCACTGTTTTTTCGGCGCAACTCAGCAGCTTGTTCCAAATACCCCTGTTGCATTAATGGTCTTCCACAGCAGATAGTTCGTTCTTCATCTAAGAACCAGTATTTTTGTTCAACTTCTTCAAAAATGGCTTTCATGGATTCGGTAATGCCGGGGGTGAGGTGTGACATACAACCACCGAAGAAACCAACGCGACCGATAGCGTTAAATGGTTGAATATTATTTAAATATGAGTAGTCGCAATGATCTTGTTCCCGCTTGTTTCTTTCTTGTTGCCGAATAGCCAAAAGGTCAATGTTAACGGGGCATGCGGCATCGCAACGACCACACAGCAGGCAGTTGTCAGCTACGGCATCAGTGCCTCTTTTGTATCGAAGGTCCCTTAAAAAGTACACGGGTTGAACATTGGTGATGTTTAAGTCTTTGTTTAGAGGACAGTTATCAATGCAGATTCCGCAACGGGAGCATGCATTCAGTTCGTACATCGTATAACCTGTTCTTTCCAAATGTTCGTGCACACCCATTTGACGGAAATAAATCAAGATGATTTCTGTGAAAATGTGCATGTATCTTGAGAATGGAAGTGCTACAAAGAAGGTGCCTAATGCAATGGAATACATTGTCCACGAGGTTGTTAGAAATGTTTCTGCGAACCATGGACTGAAGAAATTCCCTATACTTTGTGTTAAAAATCCTCCGTTTTGATATACGTTTGCGGCCAACGATTCTGATAAAAGTCGCAAAGGGAAAATGGCCCATAAAGACACCTTGGCAAAATGGTCAAAAAGCACATGCTTGGTCGTTTTTTTCATGCCTACTGCTTTTGAGTAGATTTTTTTGCAGAATGCAATGAAAATCCCTGATAAAACATAGAGTAGCAGCAGGTCCATAATGAAAGTGAAAACTTCAGAGGAGGCGAACAAGTGATGTTCATGGATAAAGAAGCGGTAAAAAATCGCTAACCAAACAGGGTGTGAGTTGAGAGGGGTGAGGTGTGCTTCAAAAAAGCCTACTACAATGAGCAAAAACCACCCGAAGGCGATACTGCGGTGCATGTATCCGAGAATGAGATTTTGACGTGAAATACGTATGTGTAATAATCCTTCGCGAAAGGCCTCCCACAAGGCAGGGATGATTTTCCAAGAGAAGATATTTTTTCTGAGAATGGCGCGTTGTAATCTGTCAAAATGACGGAACCATCGTATGAATTTCCAGATGCAGATGGCAAATAGAATAATTGTCCCTAAAACAAAAGGTAATACAAATGGGTGAAACAGGTTCTGCATGGTAGTTGGATTTTAGATTACTTGTTAGACAATATTTTTCTCATATTCATGATAGCAGGGCGCAGATTGATGCCTCGAGGGCACACCAAAGTACATTTGCCGCATAACATACACTTGTCTAACTCTTTAGCCAGTTTATCATATTGGGCAGAAGTGAATAGGGATTTGATTTTCCGAATATTAAATTTGGTGAATTGTTGTGCGCTGCACGTTGCCGTACAAGCACCGCAATTCAAACAACGTTTATAGGAAGGAACGATTTCTTCTAATTGGTGTAGTAAATTAAAGTCGCAATTATCAAAGTTAATTACGCGTGTCGTTGAGATTGAATAACCAAAGTTTACTGCCATATTGTCTTACTCGTTTAATAGTTTGTCCATCAGTTTTTGTCCCCCTGTACACTCGTAAATTTTACGGATTTCTTCCAAATTCTCTTCTCTGATTTTACGGAGAGCTCCCGGCCCTTCCCCATGGTAATTGGCACCCAATTTTGGAGCAACTTGTTCAATATTTTGTACATACCATTCCCATATAGGACCTTGTTCAGGATGCTTTGCAGGCGACACCCTATCAGGATGCACGCAATAGCCGATTTCCAATATGTTTTTTCCTACAGTTTCTGCCAATTGGTGTTGTTGCTGGCGGACAAAATCGCCGCAATAACCTTGTATTTGGGCATATTTTCTGAGGATTAGAATGATTTCTCCGGGGACATTGCCTCGCGGACAGCGGGTCTTACAAGACAAACACTGTCCACATGCCCATATCATATCCGAACGAAGAAGGGCTTCAATGGCATTTTCATCTTTCCGTTGTATGGTATCACAAATCTTACGGGGATCGTAATCATAAAATTCCGCTGCGGGACAAATTGCCGTGCAAATACCACAATTCATACACGCTTTCAACGCATCGTTGAAACGAGAATCTTCTGATAATAAATCAAATAAATTTCCCATAACGCATTAGTATTATAACTGCAAAGATACTATATTTTGTCATATTAACATTCTTTTACAAAAAAAATGTTAATGATGGAAAAAATCTTTGTACTTTTGCCGCCTTTTTAAAATGAACAAATTAATATTCGCTATTTTACAATGAAAAACAAAATTTTGCAATTGAAAAAAAAGAAGAATGCCGTTATTTTAGCACATTATTATACACGACCGGAAGTGCAGGAAATTGCAGATTTTGTGGGTGACAGTTTGGCATTGTCGCAAAAAGCTGCGGCTACGGATGCGGATATTATTCTTTTTGCGGGGGTGCATTTTATGGCAGAAACCGCTAAAATTATTAATCCTGCCAAAAAAGTGATCATTCCAAACCTGGCGGCAGGGTGTTCTTTGGCTGATAGTTGTCCGGCTGATGCTTTTGCCAAATTTTTGGAAAAATATCCTCAATATACCGTGTTGAGTTATATCAACTGCAGTGCACAAGTGAAGGCGTTGTCGGATATTATTGTTACTTCCGGCAATGCGTTGCGCATTGTGAATTCTTTGCCTAAAGATGAAAAAATAGTCTTCGCTCCCGACCGTAATTTGGGGAATTATATTAATCAAAAATTGGGTAGGAATATGGTGCTGTGGGATGGCGCGTGCCATGTACATGATCAGATACAGGAGGAAGAGGTTTTGGAGGTAAGAGATCTTCATCCGGAGGCGCAAGTCATTGCCCACCCGGAATGTCCGTCTAAAGTTTTAAAAAATGCTGATTATATTGGCTCTACGGCGGCTATGCTCAAGTATGTGAAGGAGTCATCCGCCACCTCATTTATCGTGGTAACAGAGCAGGGTATTTTGCATGAGTTGCAGAAACAAAATCCTGAAAAGGTTTTCTATACGTTGGATACGCCTCGTCCTTGTGAAGGCAAAACGGGAGATTGCCTCTATTGTGCCTATTGTGTGCACATGAAACTGAATACGTTGGAGAATATTCTTCAGGCATTGGAAACAGAACAACCCGAAATAACAATGGATGAAGAGTTGATGGCTCGTGCGCGGAAATCGATAGAAAGAATGTTATCGTTCAATTAACGTATTAGTGTTACATTCCCTTTTTTGAAAAAGTGGTTTTCTCCAATACAAATCACCTCTAAATAGTAATCATAAACGCCTACTTCGCACATCTTTCCACGGAATGTGCCGTCCCATCCTTCACTTTGTTGGGTGGTAGAGAATACCTTTTCACCCCACCGGTCAAAAATCTCAAATTTAATAGCTGTAACAATTTCGCCACGGACGAACAAAACATCATTTTTGCCGTCGCCATTGGGAGTAAAAGCGTTAGGGACAAATACATACGGTTCATCGCATATCAATTTGCGAACATATATTAAAACAGTATCTGTAACCACGCACCCGTATAGATCTGTAGCAGTAATGATGTAATTGGTGGTTTGGGTTGGCGTGGCAACTGTATTGGGTGCTGTCGGTGATTCTAAAGTGGCAGCCGGCCGCCATTGGTAGGTGAAATCATTGCCACATTCCGTTACATGCAGGGTGGTTTGGTAGCCTTCGTAGAGGGTATCGGGCTCCCCCCATGCTTCAATATTCACGGGGAAGTGGGATGAATCTTCTAACATGATGGAGAAAGTTGCAATACAGTTGTGTGCATCACTGACGGTAACGGAGTAATTTCCTGCGCATAGTGATTCTATGTGGGCGGTTGTTTGGTTGTTGCTCCAAAAATAGGAGTAGGGAACGGTTCCACCGGTAGGGGTAAGGGTGATACTTCCCGCACACACTTCCGGACAAGGTGGCGAGAGGTGTGATTCGGTGATTTGTAGTGGAGCGGGCATAGTGAGCGAAACAGTGGTGTCTATTTCGCAGCCGTTGCTGTCGCGAACCACAATGTGATAACTGCCTGCCTCAAGATTTTGCATTAAGGGAGTGGCAGGGTTGTCGTTCACCCAGTAGGTGTATGGAGGAGTACCCCCACCAACATTGAATTGGATTCTGCCATTGGCATCCCCATAACACAAGGGTTCAGTAACGTAAAAGTTTAGAAATTGCAGCGGTGCAGGATCGGCAACCTGTAAGTATAAATGATATTGACAACCATTCTCCACATGAACATAAAAAGTATAATTTCCCGCACAAAGTGATGTGAGAGAATCGTTTACAGGAATAGAATCTTCACAACAAACGATGGTGTACTGGTAGTCGCCAAATTGTGGTATGAGGTAGATAGCCCCTGCGCAGTCGCCCGCACAAAGTGGTTGTTGGATGGTATAGTCTAATTCATTAAAAGAAGTGTCGGTAACGGCAAAAACGCCCGTGGTTTGGCACTGGTTGGCATCTGTAACCACTACAGAATAGTTGCCGGCACAAAGACTGTCAATGCGACTGCCGACAGCGCCATTGAGCCAAGAATAGGAGTAGGGAGCTGTGCCTCCGTTGGCAGCTATTTCTAATAGACCGTTGCAAATCTGGTCACAATTGATACTTTGCGCTTCAATGAGTGTAACTGTCAGTGGTTGTGGCTGCTGAATAACGAAAGTGTCAATGGCAGAACACCCGTCAGCAGCAGTGATGAGTACGGTATAACTTCCTGCTGTTAAGGAGGAAACATAGTCGGTAGTGGCTCCGTTCGACCATTGAAAATAGTAAGGGGGTGTGCCGCCGCTTACATCAAGTCCGATAGACCCGTCGCTGCCTCCATGACAGCTGACATGATGAATCAGGGTGTTTATTTGATAGGTTTTTACTACAACGGGAACAGTGTCGGTGGCGGTACAACCTATTTCATTGGTAGCAGTGGCAATAAAATGGGTATTAGCGGTGGGAGCAACCCACGGCGCATAAGTTGTTTCGCCAGCAACAATTGCGTTTGTGGGTATCCAAGAATATGTGTAGTTTCCTTGTACAGATGGAGTTACATATATTTGAATGGTGTCTCCATAGCAAATTTCGTAGCCTTGCGGAGAAGTTATTTCAAAAGAGGAAACATCAATGGTAACACTATCTATTTCTGTGCAGTGATTGCTTTCCACACGCAAATAGTAGGTGGTGGCTTGGGTGGGGGAAACGGTAAGCAATGGGTTGTAAATATCACTATTGAGAAGGGGTCTGAAAGAGGGGTTCGTTGCCCAATAATAACGGATTGTCGGACCGGTTGTCATAGGTACTAAGGTCAAGGAATCACCTAAACAGATGGTTCGATTTTCTCCTGCATCTACAGTTATGCTTTCCACTTTAACTTTTTGTGTAATGGTATCAATACAGATGCCATCGCTTACAAAAAGCATATAATCTGTAGTGGATGAGGGGTCAGCAATGGGGTTGGAGATATGCGGGTTGTTCAAATTGGTTTCGGGTTGCCATTCGTAGGTAACATTAGGGTTGCCCGAGGGTGCGATGCCTATTTGTACAAAGTCGCCGATACAGATACTGGTGTCGGCTAAAGTACTGTTGGAATTGGATAAAACCACCATGGTGTGGGAAGTGGTATCTGCAAAGTTACAACTTCCTTCATCGCGAACAATGAGCGTAATGGTGTAGGTTCCCGACTGGGTGTAGAGATGGCTGGGGGATTCTAATTGAGAAGTGGTTCCATCTCCGAAATCCCAATAAAAATTGGTGGTATCGCTGATTTGTTGCGAGGTGTTGTGCATGGTAACCTCTTGCGGTGCACAAATAGTATTGGGCACGTCAAATTCAGCTACTACGGCGGGCAAATTGAAATCGAATTTGATAACCCCAATATTGCAGTTGGTACTGTTGTTTTGTTGCGACCATGCCCCGTAGGTGGTCGGGAAATCGTCAAAGCCTCCACACCCCGCACATACTGCCTGATAGATTCTTCCGTGATTGTCAAAACGACTTGTACCGCCATCTACGTGTTCCCGTGCATTCGGACTTCCAAAATAGGTGGCATACACTAATTGGGAGGCATCATCACTAATACAAATGAAATAGTAATCGTTGTTATCGGTTGTGTTTTGATAAGCATCAATGGTTACGGGCAAACCGGAAGTACCGCCCTGACCGAAATTGGTGATGGGACTGCCCCATCCCGACATATATATATTGTTGCACAAATCCACTAACAAGGCCGTAGGAGAGATGTCCAAGCCATTTCTCCCGGTTCCGAAGGCAGTTGACCAAATAATGGAGTCTAATGCCGGGGTTAGTTTGATTAAGAATTGTCCTGCTCCCGGCACATTCCATTGGGCATTGTGAATCCAACTGTTCCCGGATGCGTTGGTTTGACCAAAAATATGCGGATTGTCGAAGCGGTCGTTTTTTATCAGATAGGCTTGGTCATATCCTTCATATCCCAAATAGGTAACGTCAAGGAGTTGGTTTCCATTCGCATTAATATGGGCAACAAAACCATCGTTTAAGCCGCCACCGAAGTTGCTTTGTATAGCATTGGGAGAAGTTGGGATATCCGTAGAAGTTGTGCCTCCGCAAACGTACAAGCTGTTGTCGGATGCGCGCACAATGCTATAAGCTGCATCATCTCCGCTGCCTCCGAAAAAGGTGCTCCAGATGAGATTGGATAGATTATGGTTGAATTTGACAATACACCCGTCTTGGCGCCCACCGCTAAATTGTGGTTGGAATGCCGTCGGTGTTACCGGAAAGTCTGCGGATTGCGTACTGCTGACAACATAAACATTGCTCTGCTCGTCAATAATGATTTCGCCGCGAACTTCATCCGCGTAGTTCTTCCGAAGATTGACCACATTATTGAGTCCGTCGTTGGCACTCCCGCCCAAATAGGTGCTTCCCAATAAACTATCTCCCGTGGCATTGAATTTGGTGATGATGATGTCGGAGCCGCCGGTATATTGCACCACATTGGTGAGGGTAAAATTGCTGCCCCCATGAAAAAGCGTGTCGTAGGCATCTGCTGTAACTGGATAATCACTTGAACTGGTTGTGCCTAAAACATAGAGTTCGTCATTATCGTTGACAATCAAGCTATGAGGTACTTCCGAACCGCTTCCGCCAAGGTAAGTAGAGTAATGTAAAAAAGTGCCTTGGGTATCAAATTTGGAGATGGCAATGTCTGTGGAGCCGCCTCCAAAATTGATTTGGAATGCTCCTGTTACTAAAGGATAACCAATTCCAAAAACATTGCCGCCGGAATAGAGATTCCCATATTTGTCGTATGTAGCCGAATAACCCCAATTGTCGGAAGTGGAACCGGAATAGGATGCAAAAATCAAGACAGGATCGATAACTAATGGAAGGTCAGTATTATAATCCCCCACATCAAAACTGAGTTTGTGTTGGTTTACTTTATAGGCACAATCTACGTAAATACGTTTCCCGTTATTGGAAATTTGATAGGCAACAGGTTTTAACTCAATAATTTGCATTACATTGGTGGCAATAATCAGATTGCCTTTGGCAACGAAAAGATTTTGTATTCCTTCGTACTCCAATTGAATTTGTTGGGGAGAGGTGTGCGGGGCAATGGTAAACTCATATTTGAGATGGGCATCTTCTTGCGTTAACAGAAGATCAATGCCCGAATAGAGTTCCTGATATAAAACAGAATGAAATTTTGCAACGTGTGTTGCCCAGTGTCGGGAGTCGCGACCGATAAAATAGTTGTTATAGGGCAACATTTTTTCCTGCCCGATAACATGAGTATGGGCATTGGCATTCAAGAAATGCATTTTATATGCTACCGCATCAATCCGGCCGTCAACAGATAGGTTTTGGTTAAATTTGGCAGCGTAGAATTCTTTCAGTTGGTTGGGTTCTAAAACTACAAATGTGAAGCAGTCTTTTTCAGCGAATACGGCCCCTCCGTGTATCGGAGCCTTAAAAAGCACAGATTCATCCCACTGTCCTTTATTCTCAATGAATTCTACATTCTTAATGGTAAGAGAGTCTCTATGATGTGCCCAAATAGGGCTTGCATAAATACAAATCAAAAGCAAACAGAAATAGATTTTTTTTACAAATTTATTGTTCATCTTTTGATCCATCTTTAATTGTTATCCTAAAAATATAATGCGGCAAATTTACATTTTTTTATGGTAATAAGCAAAAGGGGGATGAAAGTTATTTGTTCGCAGAGAATAGTTTTAAAGCAGATTCTATAGGTTTTCGAAGAAAAACGATGCTAAAGATATTTGTCTGCCTTTATATGAGGAAATGCCCTAATCCTTTGAACTATTGCCCCAATATATTGTGAAAGTTTTCAAATCTTATTGCTGAATGAATAGTAGGATAAAGCATGGAAATGGTTTTGCCAATATTTTCAACAAGTTATAAGTGAATGGGAAAATAGTGCTGTTTAGTGTTTTAAAGGTTTATCAGGATAAATAATATTACAGTGAGTTTTAGTAATAGTATTAAATATAAAAGAGGGGGTGTTCAATTAGAACACCCCCTCTTTTATATTTTTTTACAAACTTTTTTATATAGCTTTATTAGAAACTTTTTTTCTGGGGGAAGGGAACTACCACTCCTCATTATGTATGCAACGGATAGAAGCACCATGATATTTACCAATCGTTTCTGTATAGATGTCCAACCTATCATGATAAAGTAGTTTTACCTCAGTGGACTCGTCCCCCTCGTCATCACTACTATGAAACATAGCCCACTTTCCAAAGCCAAACCACTCAGGAGTCTCTTCCATGGGATCTATACTGTTAGTTCCGCCAGCAGGTACAGCAGAAAAACCAGTCTCATTAGAAGGCCCCCATTCTGCATAATAATCCCATCCTCTAGGGGCTTGCATCATAGGTACTGGACCTGCAGCAGTAAGGTTTGATACGTATGCATTAAGAGTTGCCCATTCTTCATCGGTTGGAAGATGCCATCCTTCAGGACAAATGCCGCGATTACCAGAAGCGTAATTATTTGTAGCTGCGACGTAATTGTAAAGCAGACCATAAATCTCCACACTATCTGCCTCGTCCCCCGGATAGTAATAGGCCATATCCAATGTTTGAGAATAGAAAGCCTCCTCGTGTTCAATTTCTGTACCATCGGGTGTTTGGGTGGTACGTAAGTTCTCTTTCATCCAGCATTGTGTACCAATTTTCACGGTGTTATACACATTGTTTTCATTATCTCTAATTGTGGCACCACATGTGAAAGGAGGAAAAACTTCCTCTTCTAATGTACTTATTCTATCTTTAAGGCTGTCAACAATATTGTTGTAGCGACGAAGTATGCTGTCATATAAGAAAATCAAATCTTTGTAAGTTACTGCCTGCATTTCGTCGTTGGTATAGGCAAGAGTATTTTGATTTACAGCCTGTGGTACTGTAATTGTACTGCTGAATGTGTTCGTTCCAGAAAATGTATTGTTTCCTGCTTTAGTGGCATAGTCATCCAATGATGGTTTGTTGGCAATGGCAGCAACGCCTTCTGTTGCATTCCAGTCGGCTTGTACTTGAGCGGCAGGTTCGGGAATGGATACATTCACTGCTTCATTAGCGTTGGCGGTAAAGGTTCCCAAGGTGTTTTCCCCTTGCTTGATGGTCAGCGTGGCGTTGTTAACCGTAGGAATTTCAGGGGTGTTGATTAAATCGTTATAATCCTTATCCCACGTGGTGAACACAGGGTCGGTTTCTTCTGCCAGTGAGTTTGCTGCTTGTAGTGCGAAGGGCACTGCCGTTACAGGGTTGTCCACCACCATGTCGCCAGAGGTCAGATGGTAGGTAACCTTGATGGTTGCCCCGTTCCAGCTAACTATATTGGTTAACTCTTCTTCATTGGTCAGACGGTTGGCATCGCCAATGGCGAAGCTAACCACCCCGTTTTGGTTGGTGGTAACGGTTCTGGTTTCCTGATACTTCTGCACGTCTCCCTCAAAAATCTGCACTGTGAGGTTGATGCTGGTGTTTTGTACAAGACGGTTGTTCTCGTCTCTAACTACAGACTGGTAACTCAATGTCGGGTTTTGCGCTAACAGACACACCAATCCGAAAATCATTACGATTAAAAAAGTCAGTAATTTTTTCATTTTGTTTGGTTTAATTTATATTTGTAATCTCTTAATCTCTTCATCCCTTCATCCCCTAATAATTCAGCACGCATCTCACGCTGAAGCCGTTTTCTTTTAATTCGGGCCCCATCACCATGGTGCTGCAAGCTTCGCCGAACATACAGGAGATGGCGACCAAGCCGGCTTCTTTTACGGTCCAGAAGTAGGAGTTGATGAGAGTTCTTTCGTATTTTCCGGTAACGGCGTTGTAGTAGCCGCCGGGGAGTACGGAGAAGCCGTAGTCATCGGTTCCGCCCGTGGGTACCCAGTAGTCTTCGGTCATCAACGAAGTGGGTTCGTATTGGGTCATCACATAGTTCATTTCCTCTTCGGTAGGGATGTGCCAACCATCGGGGCAAGCACCCTGCCCCTGAGCGGTGTTGTAGTTGGTGGCAGCGTCCCAAGTATAAAGATGTCCGAGGTCTTCCACTATGTTGATGCCGGGAAAGAGTTCGCTTGGCAAGGTCATCACATTGGGGATGGCGGTGCCGTCGCTATAGAGTTCTGCGCGCAGGTTCTTTGCCATCCAGCAGAAGTTGCCCAATCCCACTACAGGGTATTCATGCCCTTCGTAGTCAATGGCAGGTGATACGGATGCACAGTTGAAGTTGTTGATGATAACCGCCACATCGCAACTTTTCTGTTGTCCGGCCACAGAGGCCGTCCAAGTGGCAGTGGTGGTTTCCCCCACAGGGTAGGCGAAAGGATTTTCGCGGTCTAAAGTCAGCTGCACTTTTCCGTCGTTGGGGTTTACCGTTGGCTCGTCCAGCGTAACATTGTGTGTTAAAACGCCGGAGACTTCCATTGTGTATTCGTAGTCGTCGGGGCAGGTGAGTTCATACACTTGGCGATGGATCAGTTCATCGTAGCCTTCAATGGTTGTACTTTCCACTTCGTTGTTGCCGGCGGAGTAGTTGCCCATCTCGCTTGCGTACAACAGCAATGTATCATTGCTTTCTACGAAAGTGGCCTGTTGCAGGCCTTCGGTAACCAGACTGATGGGGGCATTGGCGGGTGCCAGCTGGTAGAACGTCTGTCCTACGGAAGCTGAGATGTTGTTAGTGGTTGCAGAGGATGGAACAAAGCCTCCCATTTCTGCACTTCCTTGTGCAAAACCGAACACCACCATTAAGGTTGACATTAGGGTTAGAAAACATTTTTTCATACTGTTAATCATAATTTGGATGATTTTGTATTTCACAATCTTTTTATTTCAGACCTTGTAAATTTTTTTTGTTAAAAATTCTAGAATTTATGAAACAAAATTATATTAATTTTTTCAAATTTCAGACATTTGAAATGATTTATTGGGGGAATAATGAAAATATATAACATCTTGTATATAATGATGTTATAATATATGATTATAAAAATCATGCAAAATTTGTTTAAAAACAGGTATGTAAAAGCAATAAAATGTGTTATTTTTTTGAAAAAACAGGAATTTTTTTTTCAAAAAATGTATTCCTGTTTATTGCTGTCCGTTAAAAGTTTTGTATTTTGAGATATTTCCAGATGAATTGTAAATATAGGGTTGGTGTCGTTGTCTGAATTCGTGGAAGCCACCTGTCTTTTTCTTTTCTATTGTTTTGACACAAAGGGCATAAGTTTTAGCGGAAGGTAATGATTATTAATGCAATAGAGAGTAGTTTGTTCTTTTGCGTGTCAGAGGAACGCTACTTCTTAATTAATCAGGCTAAGTTTTTTTTGCACTTCACATTTCATAAAAAAAAAAGACGAGCGAAAAACATGGATCTTTCACTCGTCTTGATCTGTTATAACTAAAAGAAAATTGTTATTTATTTAGTTATTGTATTTGGGCCCGCGTTCGCGATTGGGGCGATTGGGTTTGGGACGGCGTTCTGAACGGCGCGGGCGCTCAGGTTCATCAGGCATTCCTTCAGGTTTGGGCAATAATACTTTGCGCGAAAGTTTCAATTTGCCTTTATCATCCACTCCAATCAATTTAACTTCCACTTCATCTCCAACTTGAAGCACTTCCTCTGCTTTTTCAAGCCGTTTCCAGCAAATTTCGGAAATGTGCAACAAACCGTCGGTATTGGGCAGGATTTCAACGAAAGCGCCGAAAGGCATGATGCTTTTAACTTTACCTTTATATATTTCACCGACTTCAGGAACGGCAGTGATTTCTTTAATGCGGGCGATGGCGGCATTGATGTCGTCCACGTTAGCGGCGGCAATATCAATAACTCCCACTTCACCCACCTCTTCAATATTGATTGTAGTGTTGGTTTCGCGTTGCATTTCTTGAATAACTTTACCGCCAGGTCCGATTACAGCACCAATTTGGTCGCGAGGAATGGTCATTTGAACAATGCGAGGTACGAATGGTTTGTAGTCAGCGCGCGGTTCAGGGATAGCTTCTTTGATTTTCCCTAAAATGTGCAAACGGCCTTTACGCGCTTGTTCCAAAGCTTCCGCCATAATTTCGGCAGAGAGCCCGTTTACCTTGATGTCCATCTGGCAAGCGGTAATGCCGTCGGCAGTACCACAAACTTTGAAGTCCATATCGCCGAGGTGGTCTTCATCGCCTAAAATATCAGATAAAATTGCATATTTTCCTGTGTTTTCATCGGTGATCAATCCCATGGCGATACCAGAAACAGGTTTTCTCATTTTCACCCCGCAGTCGTAGAGGGCCAAGGTTCCGGCGCAAACGGTGGCCATAGATGAGCTTCCGTTGGATTCCAAAATATCCGAAACCAAGCGGACAGTATATGGGAAATTGGGGTCATCGAAAGGAATCATAGGTTTTAATGCACGGTGCGCTAAATTGCCGTGTCCGATTTCGCGGCGGCCAGTGCTGCCAATTCTTTTAACTTCACCTACTGAGAATGGAGGGAAGTTGTAGTGCAAAATGAAACGACTGGAACCTTCCACGATGGCACCGTCGATGGTTTGTTCATCCAATTTCGTACCCAATGTACACGACATCAGGGATTGGGTTTCCCCACGGGTGAAAATGGCTGAACCGTGTGCGGAGGGCAGATAGTCGGTTTCAATCCAAATAGGACGAATTTGGTCAAGTTGCCGGCCATCCAAACGGATGCGTTCGTTCAGAATCATGTTACGCATAGCATGATATTGGACATCATGATAATAACGTTGAACCATGTATTGTTTCTCTTCGCGTTCTTCTTCAGGAATGGTTTCCATGAAGTCGGCGATGATTTGGTCGAAAGCCTCGTTTCGCTCTTGTTTGCCCATAAATGATTTGGCAACGGCATAAACTTTGTCGTAAGTCTCTTTGTTGACGCGTTCACGCAACTCTTCATCATTGGTTTCGTGGCAATATTCGCGTTTCGGATTGGCTTTTTCAACCATAGCAGCCAGATCCAACTGTGCTTGTACTTGGATTTTAATGGCTTCGTGTGCTGCGTTGAGGGCTTCCACCATGTCGGCTTCTGAAATTTCTTTCATTTCACCTTCCACCATCATGATATTATCCATGGTTGCAGCTACAATCATGTCAATATCAGAGTGTTCCATTTCTTCCACGCTGGGGTTGATGACCATTTTCCCGTCAATTCTGCCTACGCGAACTTCAGAAATAGGTCCGTTGAATGGAATATTGGAAACGGATAAAGCGGCCGAAGCAGCCAAACCTGCGTATGCATCGGGCAAATAGTTGCGGTCTCCGGAAATAAGCGTTACAATTACCTGCGTTTCCGCGTGAAAATCATCAGGGAACAGAGGACGCAAAGCCCTGTCAACAAGACGGGCAATTAGGATTTCATATTCTGAAGGTCTTGCCTCTCTTTTGAAAAAGCCTCCAGGGAAGCGTCCAACGGCGCCATATTTTTCTTGGTATTCAACCTGTAATGGTAAAAAATCTGTATTTTCAACTGCTTCTTTTTTGCAACAAACAGTGGCGAGCAACATGGTATTTCCCACTTTTACAACTGCTGAACCGTCAGCTTGTTTTGCCAATTTCCCAGTTTCAATAGTGATTTCTTTGTCGCCTAATTTAAATGTTTTATTTATTCCTAACATAATATTTTTCTTTCGTGTATTTTGATTTAGATTAATAGCAAAAAAGGCAATTTGAAAAAATTGCCTTTTTTGTAATGTGAAAGGAAGCTTATTTTCTTAAACCTAATTCCTTAATAATAGCTCTGTATCTTTCGATATCTTGTTCTTTCAGGTACTCAAGCATTTTTTTTCTCTTTCCTACCAAAGCTACCAATGCTTTTTTGGTCCCCAAATCTTTGTGATTCGCTTTAACGTGTTCGGTAAGGTGCTTAATTCTAAATGTAAATAAGGCAACTTGGCTTTCCGCAGAACCAGTATCTGTAGCACTTTTACCATATTTAGCAAAAATATCTTTCTTAACTTCTGTTGTTAAATACATAAACTTAACTTTTTTAAATTACTTTTTCTAACTTTCTATTTTCGGGGTGCAAAAGTACAATTTTTTCTTGAATTTTTGTACCTCTTTTTATAAAAATATTTTATTAATATTAAAATATTGATAATCAGATTATTATATTAAAGCTATAAATATTTGGAAAAAAATGCCAAGGTGGTTTTTAATCAAATTGCTTTGGTCAGTGAGCGTTTTAGTGTGTTCAGCCGCCAAAATCATCATAATGTATCATGTCGGGTTCCACACCTAACGAATCAAGCATTTTCAGCACTGCTTGCAACATGAGTGGGGGACCGCAAATGTAATATTCAATATCTTCCGGATTGGGATGAGATTGAAGATAGTTGTCGAAAATCACTTGGTGGATGAAACCGGTATAGCCGTTCCAATGGTCATCGGGTTGCGGGTCGGAAAGAGCGATATGGAAGGAAAAATTGTCGTTTTCGTGTTCAATATTTCGGAATTCTTCCACGTAGAAAAGTTCTTTTCGTGATCGTCCACCATACCAGAAGGTGGTTTTTCTTTTTGTATGTAAATTTTTGAACAGATGGAAGATATGGGAACGCATGGGGGCCATTCCAGCGCCTCCGCCGATAAACATCATTTCGCGATTGGTGTCTTTTACGAAAAAGTCGCCATAAGGTCCGGAAACCATCACTTCATCTCCCGGACGAAGGTTATAAATGTAAGAAGAAGCAATACCCGGATTGATGTTACTCCATCTGTTTTTGGAACGATTGAAAGGCGGGGTGGCAATACGGACGTTCAGCATCACGATGCTGTCTTCTGCAGGATGATTGGCCATAGAGTAAGCCCGTACGGTAGGAACGCTGTTTTTCATCTGCAAGTTGAAAATGCCCATCTGTTCCCAGTCTTGTCGGTAAGGTTCTTCTATCTCCATATTCGCAAAATCCACTTTACAGGCGGGAATATCAATTTGTATATATCCGCCGGAACGGAAGTCTATCCGTTCTCCTTCTGGCAGTTGGAGTACCAATTCTTTGATGAAAGTGGCTACATTGTGGTTGGATACTACACGACAACGCCATTTCTTGATGCCAAAGAACTCCTTGGGTATTTCAATTTCCATGTCTTCACGCACTTTTACCTGACAGAAGAGCCGGTAATTGTCTGCCGCCATTTTTCGGGATATATGGCTCAATTCGGTGGGCAGAATGGTGCCGCCGCCCGAGAGCACTTTCCCGCGACAGGTTCCGCAACTGCCACCGCCACCACACGCAGAGGGAACAAAGACTTTTTCGTCAGAAAGTGCTTGTAGCAGCGTACATCCCCGTTCGTGCTCAATCTCACGTTCCCCGTTAATGGTGATTTTCACTTTCCCCTCAGGGACCAACTTTTTGCGTGCATATAACAAAACAGCTACCAAAATAATGATAACCACTAAGAAAATGACGAGTGCAGATAAGGCAGTAATCAATATCATCTATTTAAATTTTAGATTCCTAAAAAAGCCATAAAACCAAGTCCTAACAATCCTGTGATAATGTAGGCTATCCCGTTGCCTTGTAGCGGTTTCGGAATATCCGAATATTTTAATCGCTCGCGAATGGCAGCAAAAGCGACGATCGCCAGCAGCCAACCTGCTCCCGAACCGATGGCGTAGCTGAAACTATGGGCTACACTGGGAAAATGCCGCTCTTGCATGAAGAGCGATGCCCCCAAAATAGCACAATTAACCGCAATCAAGGGCAAAAAAATCCCCAATGATTGGTAAAGTACAGGGGATATTTTTTCAATAACCATTTCCAACAATTGTACCATTCCGGCAATCACGGCAATGAAAATGATAAGCGATAGATACGATAAATCCACTTCACTGAATGTTTTATGAATCCATATTAAAGCACCTCTTTGCAATAAATATTTATCAATAAGATAGTTGACAGGAACAGTGACGGCTAAAACAAAGCAAACGGCCAAACCTAATCCGAAGGCCGTTTTTACATTTTTTGAGACTGCCAAATAGGAACACATGCCTAAAAAATAGGCAAAAATCATATTGTCGATGAAGACCGAGCGAACAAAAATATCAATCAATTCTCTCATTTTACACGATCTTTTTTAGCGTTCTGAATCCACACGAAAACCCCTGCCAAGATGAGTGCCATGGGAGGGAGAATCATTAAACCATTGTTCAAGTACCCTGCTTCATAAAAAGAAGCGGGTATGATGGGGTAATTCCATAATGTGCCCGACCCTAAAAATTCCCGGAAAAAGGCAATAGCCACTAACACTAATCCATAGCCTAATCCATTCATCACGCCGTCAACAAAGGAAGGGAGTGGTTTATGGGAGAGAGCGAATGCCTCTAACCGTCCCATAATGATGCAGTTGGTGATGATGAGGCCGACAAAAACAGAGAGCAGGCGACTAATATCGTAAACAACGGCTTGGAGCACCTGATCAACCATGATGACGAGGGTGGATACCACTAATAGTTGTACAATGATTCGGATGCGTGGAGGGATGGTGTTGCGTAATAGTGAAATGATGAGATTGGCCATGGCGCAGACTACAGTAACGGATAGGGCCATGACGACGGCGGGTTTTAATTGGGCAGTAACCGCTAAAGCAGAACATACCCCTAAAGTCTGCACTAAAATGGGATTTTCTTTGTTAAGCGGTCCGAGGTATTTTTTCATTTTTAGTTTTTATAAGTTGCTGATTTTCTTATATTTTTTATTTAAAACTTTGCATTATCATGGCATCTACCCCCTTGGAAGTAAGGGTGGCACCTGTAATGGCATCCACACGATTTTCTGGTGCAATGGAGGGATTCTTTCCTTTCGGGAGTACGCGTACCGATGTGTATTCGCCTTGTGCATTGTGGAGTTTTTTCCCAATAAATTGGGCTGTAAAGGCCTCTTCGGTGATTTTATCACCTAAACCGGGAGTTTCTGATTTATGGGCGAAAACAACCCCTTTGATGGTGTTAAGGTCTTCTTCCAGAATGATATACCCCCAAATAGGGCCCCAAAGTCCGTTGCCGTGAACCTCCACTACGTGTCCGTCCGTTCCATCCGCACAATGAATCTGGTAGCACGCTTTAGATTGATTATCGATGGTTTGGACAACCGCATCGAATTTTGCTACAGCCATCTCTTTTGAAACATCGCCGTAGCCAGCTGCACACAGAATCTGTTGCGCCTTTTCTACCCGCTGGTTGAACTCTCTCCGTGGCTTCAGCCCTAAACTTACAGCCGTAAGTCCAATGGCTATCACTGTTACCAAAACAATGAGATAGAAATATATATATGGTGTGCTGAAATTTTTCATCATTCAAGAGAGGTTAGAGTAAAATTTTATGTTTGGAAATATTAATTTTCCTTTTTCTGATTTTAATTTTTACAATACAATAGTCAATGAGAGGGGCAAAGATATTCATAAGTAGAATGGCAAGCATCATTCCTTCGGGATAGCCTTTGTTGATAACGCGAATGACGATTGCGAGGATGCCGATGAGGAGTCCGTAGATCCATTTTCCTGCTTGGGTATGCGTGGCTGTTACGGGGTCGGTGGCCATGAAGACAGCACCGAATAAAAATCCGCCCATCAACAGATGTTGCCATCCTGTAATGGGACACATCCCTGCGGCATGGAAAAGTGTGCCTGTAATCCATCCGCCCACCACTACCGATAACATAATGCGCCAGCTCGCTACTTGGGTGTATAACAATAGAATAGCACCTATTATGATGCAAATTTTTGATGTTTCTCCGATACATCCAGGGATGGTGCCGATAAACATATCAAGGAAAGAGGGCATCTGTGCAGTAGCATCATTCATTACCAGTGCCAGTGGAGTGGCTCCGGAAACAGCATCAGCAGACTCGGAAATCCATACTGCATCGCCCGAAATAACCGACGGGTAGGCAAAAAATACGAAAGCCCGTGCTATTAATGCCGGATTGAGGAAGTTGTATCCAGTGCCGCCAAATACCTCTTTTGCAAATAATACCGAAAACGCCGTCGCTATGGCAACAATCCATAATGGCACATCTGGCGGCATAATCATCGGGATGAGAAAACCTGTAACAAAAAATCCTTCCGCTACCTGATGACCACGATGTTGGGCAAAAATGACCTCTATCGTCAGTCCACTGAAATAGGTAACCATCACCAAAGGAAGCCATTTCAAAAAACCATAGCCAAAACAACGCCAAAATGTAGCATTTTCGCCTAAAGAAAGAAAATGTTGCACCCCAATGTTCCACATGCCAAAAAACAATGCAGGGCATAAAGCAATCATCACGGTAATCATAATGCGCTTCATATCCACGGCATCTCGAATGTGGCTTCCGCCGCTCGTTACCTCGCTGGGTGTGAGCAAAAAAGTGTCTATGGCATCATAAAGCGCATAAAAGCAGTACAAGGGTTTCCCTTTTTCAAAATGATGGCTGATTTTATCGCTGAGTTGGGTTAGAATATTCATGCTTGATTTTCCATTTTAATTTTATAAAGTCCCTCGCGGATAATTTTTTGACATTCCATTTTAGAAGGACAAACCACTTCGCACAACGCAAAATCCTCATCGTCCACTTCATAAATTCCTAACTCTTCCATCTGTTCAATGTCTTCGGTCAAGCAGGCTTTCATTAATTGTAAAGGGAGAATTTCAAAGGGAAATACTTTTTCATAAACATCGGTCATGACAAAATTGCGCCGACCGCCTTGTAAGGAGGTGTTATGTGCAAAGATATGATGCTGGAACAGCCACGACAAAAAAGTGTGTGAAAGGCTCCATTTTTTGAAATTAGGTAGCAACCAGCCTAACAATTTTCGCTCGCCACCTTCAGGTAGTAACGTTAGTTGGGTATCGTAAAAACGCAGTGTGTTATACTTTGTTAATTGATTACCTGTTAGCACATTTCCACTAATTTTGCGCACTTGCGCATTTGTTGTCTCACAGTTTAGCAAGGCGGATAGGTCGGTGCCATAGGGGAAAGTGTAGTAACAGGGATTTTCGGCACAAGGACCTGTGAGGGCGATCCTTTTTTCAAATGATAGTTCATGCGTTAGAAAAAATCTGCCGATGGTTGCTACATCTTGGGGATGGATAAACCAAATGGTTTCCCCTTTGTCAATCGGGGCGATGCGATGAATTTGCGTGCCAACATTGCCCGCAGGATGTGGCCCGTCAAAATAGTGCAATTTTACCTCTTCTACTGATTCAAAGAGTTGATTGCTCCTTCCTTTCGGTAAACAAAGGTGTACAGGACAATCCTTTCCAACCAATTGGTGCAAGCGACGGATCCCTTCATGAAAATACTCTTCTTTTCCTTTTAATAAAATGCCAAAATTGGGGGCCAACGGGGCGGAATCAAAGCAGGAAACAAAAAGGGCTTTGGGACGGGTGTCAGGAGTGGGAATTGTAGCAAACGGGCGTTGGCGTAAAAAAGGCCATAACCCGTTGGAAATCAATAATTCAGCTATTTCAGAAGAATTTGTGGGTTCAGGGAAAGATACGTTGGCAAAAGTGATTGGGGAGGAATCGGCTTGGATAACGATTGCTTCAATGGCACGATGGTTACCACGAATAACTTCCATAACCTCGCCTTGGACAGGGGAAACGATAACTATTCGCTCGTCCTCTTTGGAGCAGAAGAGGGGGGTGCCTACGTTTACGGATGAACCTGGCGCAATGAGCAACCGTGGTTTCAACCATCGAAAATCAGTAGGACAGATTAAGAATCGGGAAGAAGCAAAATTTTGTATTTCTTCTTTTGCGGTCCCAGCCAATCGTATGTCAACTCCTTTGCGAATATGAAAATCCATTCTCTTGTCTTGTTTCTTTTGGATTATTAGTATAATAGTTTGATAATTAGTTTATTATATTTGTTTTGGATGAGTCTATTTGACCGTCAAAACAGGGAGCAAAGGTACACATTTTTTTAGTATGTTCTTTAAAGTTCTTCCATAAAAACAAATGTTGTTTATATTCCGCCATTATAGATTTGATCTTGAAAATTTCAAAAAAAACATTATCTTCATTTAACTTTTGAAAGATGGCGGAGTCTAATATGTTTTTATTGATTTTTTTTCATGGAATAGAAAGGATATGAAAAGAGTTATTTTATTTTTTGTTATTATCGTATCTTGCTTATTAAGTGATGGGTACGCTCAGGAAGCAAACAAGGCACCCACCCTTAAAGGTCATAATCATCAGGCAATGATGGATATGAAAAAGAATTATATCAAGACTAATTTTGAGGTGGCTTCCGATCGCGAAGCGGCTTTTTGGACTGCGTATGATGAATATACGGAGGCTGAAATGAGAATATATAAAGAGCAGAATCAGTTGAAAAGTCAGGCTAATTTGCCTCACAGAGGGGATACTACCGCACTTACTGATGAACAAATTCTGCAAAAATATAGCATTAATTTACAGACCAAGAAAAAACTATTAGTGGCAGAAGAGGCTTTTTTTGAAAAGTTGAAAAAAGCGCTTACTCCGCAAGAGATGGATGCTTACTATAAGTGTGAAAAGAAATTCTTGCGTATGGCTGTTTCAAAGCAAAAAGAGGGGAGATTAGGGGAAGGAACGCGTTAAGTTTTAAAGTTGCTTTTCGGCGAAAGTTACATTACCAACGTCTTTTAGAATGATGAAAGGAAGGCGTTGGTTTTTTATTTTTTTGTCTTGAAGCATGGCGGCGTGTAAATCTTTGATGGTAAGATTAGTAGGAAGTGAGCAGGGGAGATGGCAGCTTTGGAGTGTGTGAATCAAATGGTTTAGATGTGGAAAGTCTCCTTGTTGTGCGGCAAATATCAAACCGATGCCCACAGCTTCACCGTGTGTGTATTGTTGGGTGCAATGTTCTATGGCGTGGGCGTACGTATGCCCCAAATTCAGCAACCGGCGGGAGCCACCGTCTGTTTCATCTTGTCTAACGAATCCACATTTTATTTCTATCGCTTTGGTAATGAAGTATATCCACTGCTGAACTTCCTCTTCAGTAGCAAAAAGTTCCCCGTTGTATTGTCTTACCAAAAAATCGGCAGCAGCAAAATAATCATTGCCATCAATAAGGAAAACTTTCAACATTTCAGGAATTCCTTGGTATAGTTTGTCTTTGGAAAAGGTCTTTAAAAAAGATGTGTTCGCATATATCCATTGTGGTTGACGGATGGTGCCTACCATATTTTTGAATTCCAGTATATTAAGTCCGTTTTTCCCGCCTATGGCCGCATCAATCATTGCTAAAAGAGTGGTAGGGATGAAGCCAAAATCCACCCCGCGCTTATAAATGGAAGCCACAAATCCTGTTATATCGGTGGTGATGCCTCCACCGATACCAAGTAGAAAAATATCTTTATCTGCTTGTTTTTCGATGAGTTGCTGAATGATCTCGCCTGCAATAGTCCACGATTTGTTGGTTTCGTCAGCATGAAAAATGATTTTTTCAAAAGGAAAAAGATCCCCATAAAGTTGTTCTACTTTTTCGTCTATCACTGCCATGTAGCGGCGTGTGGGAGCGATATATTCCTGAAAAAAAGTGGGGGTGTGCGATAGATTGTGTGTAACGAAGATGTCGCAGTTCTGGTTACTTCCTGTTTGTAATTTTATTTTTTCCATTATCAGTGTTCTACGTAAAGCAACAACCCCTTAAGGTAACTTCCTTCGGGGTGGAAAATATCTACAGGGTGGTCTATCGCAGCCTCTAAGTGTTTTACCACCCGGATGGTTTTCCTTTCCATAGCGGCAGCTGAAAAAACAATGGTTTGGAAATCCTCTTTGGAGATGGCTTGTGAACAAGAAAAAGTAAACAAGAACCCCCCTTTTTTTACTTTTTGCAACGCTTTCCTATTCAGGTTCCGGTAGCCTTTAATCCCTTGATCTTTTACTTTGTGGTGTTTGGCAAACGCCGGCGGGTCCAAAACAATTACATCATATTCATTATCAGGAATATTTTCTAAAAAATCAAATACATTTTCGGTGTATGAATGGTGCCGGACAGCTATGTTTTCGCCCATCTCGGCAATGTTCTTTTCGGTGTAGTCGATGGCTTTCTGGGAAATATCTACCGAATCAACATGCATAGCACCTCCAGCTAAGGCGTAGGAAGAAAATCCGCCTGTGTAGCAAAATAAATTGAGCACCTTGCGTTGGGAGGAGAAAGATTGCACCAATTGCCGGTTGTCGCGCTGGTCGATAAAGAATCCCGTTTTCTGTCCTTTGATGATGTCAATGTAAAAAGGAATCCCATTCTCTTTAACCTTCACTTCATTGAATGCCCCGTACACTAATTCATTTTGGGGTTGGAATCCTTTTATCTCAGGCAAAGTGGCCACACTTTTATCATAGATAGAGTGGAGGCGGTTTCCGAAGTGTTGGTGTAAAATATCCACAAGGGTCTCTCGCAGCAAATACATTCCGTATGAGTGAAATTGCAACACGATATTCCCGTCAAACCAGTCGATGATGAGGCCAGGCATGCCGTCGCCTTCGCCATTCACCAACCGGAATAGGGTAGTGTCAACACTGTTGAGTAATCCAATCTTCTCGCGAAAATGTGCCGCTGCATCAATTTTTGATTGCCAAAAATGCTCATCAGGGACAATCTGCTCAAAGCTGAAAATCTTAACACAGGTGGAACTATTGTGATAGTGTCCTGTTGCCAAATATTGATGGGCAAAATCATACACCTCCACGATGTCGCCATCATGAATGTTCTCATCTTGTTTTGAAATGGCTCCCGAAAATACCCACGGGTGGTATCGCAAAAGCGATTTCTCTTTTCCTTTTTGAAGAATGATTTTTTTCATGGTTCTTTATTCGTCGTCTTCAATATATTCTTTATGCTTGGCATAATTGCGCCATTTGTCAAGCACAGCAGCAAAATCATCGGGCATTTCGGAATCGAAAAGCATATATTCCCCTGTGGTGGGGTGATGAAAGCCAAGGGATTTTGCATGCAACGCCTGCCGCGGCATTAGTGAAAAACAGTTTTTGATGAATTGTTTGTATTTGGTGAAAGTCGTTCCTTTGATAATCTGGTCGCCACCATATGTTTCATCATTGAACAGCGGATGTCCTGCGTACTTCATGTGTACACGAATCTGATGCGTGCGTCCTGTTTCCAATTGACATTCCACCAACGTTACGTAACCAAAGCGCTCAATCACCTTATAGTGTGTTACTGCATGCTTTCCTGCTTCGCCATCGGGGAAAACAGTCATCACTAAACGATCCTTAGGATTCCGCCCCACATTACCAACAATAGTCCCTTCATCTTCAGGAAAGTCGCCCCACACCAAAGCGCGATATTTGCGATTTATGCTATGCTCAAAAAAGTTAGCTGCCAACTTCATTTGGGCAATTTCAGATTTTGCCACAATCATGATGCCGGATGTGTTTTTGTCGATGCGGTGTACCAAAAGCGGCCGGATGGCCTTTCCTTCCGAGTCTTTTTGGTTTTGGAAATGGTAGGTAAGAGCATTGACCAGTGTCCCTGTATAGTTGCCGTACGCAGGGTGTACGACCAGCCCGGCAGGTTTGTTGATGATAATCAAATCATCATCTTCGTAGGGGATTTGGAGGGGAATATCTTCTGCAATAATTTCAATTTCCCGTGGGGGATGGGGGAGTAAAATAGTGATAACATCATGGGGATGAACACGATAGTTGGATTTTTCAGCTTTCCCGTTCACCAAAATGCAACTTGCTTTTGCTGCCTGTTGTATTTTATTTCGCGAGGTGTTGGCCAAGAGGTTCATCAAGTATTTGTCCATCCGAACCAATTCTGTTCCCGGATCTACCGTAAAACGAAAATGTTCGTATAATTCGTCTCGTTCTTCATTCACCTCTGGGAACGCTTCAGTATCTTTTATATTAGTCATACACACTACATTGAATTAATTGAACAGATTATTCACTTACTCTGATCTTTTGTCCCAACTGGAGGATACTATGTTCTGTAAGATTGTTCCAACGATATAATTTCTCTACTGATACATGGTGGTCTTGGGCAATTTTGGAAAGGGTATCACCGGGTTGCACTACGTAGAAGCGTGTATTGCCGTTGGTGGGCAATGTGGTGGAAGTGATTTCTAACGAAGAGGAAATCTCTTCGCTACGGATAACCAATACATTGCTGCGCAACTCTTTTGTAGCAAAATCAATAAGATGGGCAGGATTGATGGCGGCGTTCATAAAGCGAACTTCAAAATGAAGTTGTGTGGAGCCCCCCATTTTTCCAATGGTTCCCAGCCTTTGTCCAGCGGTAACTTTTTGGTTCGGTTTTACAGCTATGGATTCCAAATGGGAATAGACGGTTTCCAAACCGTTGTAATGACGGACGATAATTAATTTTCCTATGGAAGGGAACTCGCCGGCGGCACGCACTACGCCATCAAAACAACAACGGGCCTCACTGTTGGCAGAAACTTTTAAATCAACCCCCGTGTTGTTTTTGCTAAAAGAACTGACCACATTTTGATAATCGCAAGGAGTCTGGAAAGGAGAATTGTCTTCCACAAGGATAACTTTCAAATGCCCGTTTTCATCGAAGGGAATCGTGAGTTCTTGGGTGTATGTCTTGGAAGAATCCCATGTATGATAGATCCCGTTGGCAGGAATTTCATAATCTTCCTTGATGAAAGAATAACGATTGTCTTGTGCACCGGCACAAAAGATGACAAAGTATAAAGCGATAAATTGTATTGTTTTTTTCATTTTATTTGATGAATGAGATTAGTGGAAGAATAGCCATTTACGAATGGAAGTGTTTGTACACTGCCTCCTTTTTCAATAACTATGGATGCTCCAACAATATCTTTGATGGCGTAGTCGCCGCCTTTTACCAAAACATCAGGTGAAATTTGTCGGATGAGTTGCAGGGGGGTGTCTTCATCAAAGAGCACTACGTAGTTGACAGAGGTGAGGGCAGCGAGAAGGAGGGCGCGGTCGTTTTCGCGGTTAATGGGACGGGAGACTCCTTTCAATCTTTTAACAGAAGCATCGGTGTTGAGACCTACCACGAGACAATCGCCAAGATCGCGTGCTTGTGCCAAATAGGTGATATGTCCACGGTGCAGCAAGTCGAAGCAGCCATTGGTGAACACCACCTTTTGGTAGTGCTCTCTTGTGCGAATAGTCTCCCACTGCGACGGACGGATAATCTTCTTCGTTATATTTTCTATGGTGGACATAATTATATGTTGTTATTTGTTTCTTCTATTTCGCTGGTGCGTTTCATAAATGATACCGCTATGAGCGAGAATGCCCCTAAGGAGAGTACCATCAACGTTTGCACGCTCCATCCGACCCAACCTGCAGCCAACCCCGCATTGTAATCGTAACCGTAAAGCACTAACATCCCGGCCACAATAAGTGGATATACTCCCAAACCGCCAGGACCAATAATAAAGCCTAAATTGGCAAAAGCAAATACCAGAAATACCATTAAAGCATCAAACCCTACTAAAAAGTCAAAAGCGTAAAAGCAAACGTATGTTTGTAGAAAATAGGCAATCCAGATGGCAAAAGAGTAGAAAATGAACAACCATGGGTGGTGCAAATCTTTGATGGATAACAATCCTTGTCCCAAACCGATAAAAAAATGTTTTACTTTCTGAAAAAAAACGATTCGATTCCACCATCTTCGGGTAACATGTACGACGATACAGCAAATAACCAAAATTCCCAATATAATGTACATCTTGTAGCCATGTAGGAGATTGTAACCCATCTGACTTAAAAAAGCACCTAAAGAGGTTCCTTGGTTATCTATTTTGAGTTGGGATAATACATTCGTATTCAATAGAATGGCACTTCCTAATACGGCCAATAAAAAGATGAAATCCACAGCGCGCTCTGTTACAACCGTTCCCAGCGATTTTTGAAAAGGCACTTTTTCATAGCGTTGCAAAAACGAACAGCGTAGCACTTCCCCTAACCGAGGGAAGGCTAAATTGGCCAAATAGCATACCATCACGGAATAGAAAGCCATGCTGTGTCGTATGTTGTATCCCATGGGTTGCAACAATAACCGATTACGCTCCGACCGCAGAAAATCGGCAACTACACCAATGGCAAACGATAATGCTAAGAATATCCAAGCCCCCCCTGTCTTCACTTCTTTGATGCTATCTCGGATTTGTTGCTTGTCGGCTGCTGTTAAATCTTTCATTGATAGATAAATGAACAGAATACCTATTCCAAAGAATAGTAGAAATTTCACTACCTTTTTGGTGATATCCCATATTCTGTTTTTTTTATCCATCCGATAATATCTGATTGTAAAATTTCTGCAAAAATACTACTTTTTTCTTATCAGAGGGTAACGTGTTCTGTGAACAATGAAGAATTGATTATTAGCAATGGATAATTAATAATTAAATGTAGAAAGTATGCCATTGTTAGGGAGGTCTGTATATTCCCAGTTTCAGCCACAGAATGTCGGGAATTTTGTATTTTTGCACCATTGATTCATCCGGTTTAATGATGGAAGAGATAATTTATTGACAAAATAAAAATCCTATGAAAAGATTAGTTATTATTAGTTTTTTAGCATGTTTTATCTTGCTGTTGGCAGCGGCTTGCAAAGGGAAAGCGAAAAACGAAAGCGCCGTTGCTGTTGCCCCTTCCGATAGTACTTCTATTGTCAACGCAGCCGATTACGACACTACTGGTATGAGTGGTTTTGTAACACTTACTGATGTGGTGCCTGATGCTATTCTCGAAATTCGTTACTATAGCACCTACAACTTTATTGGTGTCAGAGTTGACGGCTATTGGCAGCCAACCGCACTGCTCACCCGTGAAGCAGCCGATAGTTTGCGTGCCGTTAGCGATGAACTTTTGGCACAGGGCTACCGCCTGAAAATTTACGATGCCTACCGTCCGCAAATGGCTGTTGATCATTTCGTGAGATGGGGCAAAGACCTGCAAGACACCACCATGAAAACCTATTTTTACCCGCAAGTGGATAAATCCCGACTCTTTGAGTTGGGTTACATAGCAAAACAAAGTGGGCACTCTCGCGGCTCTACTGTGGATTTGACACTGTTTGATATGAGAACCGAAAAAGAAGTGGATATGGGCGCTACTTTCGACTGGTTCGGAAATGAAAGCCACCCCGATTGTGGCGGCAATCCTCAAACCCAAGTTTACCGTTCTAACGACACCATTACCAAAGCCCAATTCCAGAACCGTATGATTCTGCGCCGTGCTATGTTAAAGCATGGTTTTAAGCCTTACGAAAATGAGTGGTGGCATTTTACTTTGCGCAACGAGCCGTATCCGGATACTTATTTTAAGTTCCCTATACAGCAATTATAATTAGTTTTTTAGTCGCAGACCAGATAATTAATTAAAGACTGTTTGCTCCGGGATTGATAAAAAAAAGAGCCGCATAATGAAGTTGCGGCTCTTTTGTGTCTTTTCCAATGGATGGATTATCCAATGTTGATGTTGCGTGAGCATTTTTGCTCTTTCTTCTGTACCCTAGGAAGAGTAACTGTAAGAATCCCATGTTCAACTTTGGCAGTGATGTTTTCTCTATCTACATCTTCGGGCAAAGTGTATGCCTGTTCGTAGTTGGTATAAGAGAATTCACGGCGCAGATAGTGCTGTTTTTTATCACTCTCTTTGTGTTCCACTTTGTTTTCGATGGCAATGCTTAAATTGCCCTCATCGTTGATGCTTATACGGCAGAACTCTTTCTTGATACCAGGCGCAGCCACTTCCATCGTGTACGCCTTTTCATCTACTTTCACATTGACCGCCGGTGCTGTTGTGTTGGCACGAGGCATAAAGTCGTTGTTCATAAAATCTTCAAATACTGTTGGAAACCAACTGTTTTTAAACATTACTGGTAACATAATACACCTCCGTTTTTTAATGGTTAAACTTTTATTTTTTTTCTTGGTTGTTCCCGCTTTCGCTTTCGCAACCGTTCTTTTAGTTGCAAAGGGTGTGCCATCCGTTTTTTTTGTCATTTTGTCCATTTATATGCGACAATCTGTCGCTTTTTCTGACAAAATGTTCATTTTCTTCCAATAGTGACCAAAATATTTTTTTTTTACGGAATGCCCCATTTTATCTTGTAAATGAAAAATCATCACTTATGAATATCATTACCGTCCGCTAAAACTTATGGCCTTGCCTTTTCTTTTTTTTGTCAAGACAAAAGAGAAAGATAACTTATAAAAAAATAATCGTACATCAGAAATAAAAATGTACCTTTGCAGTTCAAAACGAAGTATGATGCGATTGTTTCAAAAATGTTTTCAGTGGATGTTATTATTGCTGCTTTTCGCTGCCTGTGAGGAGTTTGATGATGGTGGTTTGCGCTACCAGTCGCGCAAGAATATTATCGGCACGTGGCAATTTAACGAGGTGATTACCAATTCACAACCCATTTCAACCGCATTGTTTGATTCTGTTTACGCACACACCACCATCGAATTTGAAAAAGGAAGCATGGTTACTTTTTTATGGAAAAACCAATACGACAGCCTGCTTCAGACACAAAAGGCCAATTACGTTTTTAACCATAATAAGCAACTGCTACGCATTACTTTTGAATCGTATCCTACTGTTAATCAAAGTTATTTTGTGAAGCGGCTGACGAAAGATGAATTTTGGCTGGAATTTTACAATGATGATGATTATTGTAAGTGGAGATTGAAAAAGATTGATAATTAGTATTTTAAAATTGATATGGAATTGAATAAAATGAAAAAGATCCTCTTTTATTTTTGTGCATTAATGCTTTTTACCACTCTCTTTACCTCTTGTAGGTACGAGGAGGGTCCGTATATTAGTTTCCTTTCACCTGAAACACGCTTGGTGGGTTACTGGGAAGTGGGGAAAGTGTTGCGTAATGGGGAAGAATACACGGAGACCAGTGATTTGGCGCATCAAAAAGGGAGTTATTACTCTTTTTATATAGAGAGAATGTTGGAAGTGGAAGCGATCAAGGATAATTACCTCCAGAAATCGGTTACAGGTGCATGGGATTTCCAAAACCATGAGAAAGAAATATATATGATGTTCACGATACAGAATAAAAAATATAGCTATACTGCCCGCATCAAGAGATTGACAAAGTATGACTTGGAATACGAATACACTGACGAAAATGGGGATGTTTGGCGTATGATAATGAATAACCGGAGTGTTTATTAATAGTGATGATGAAAAAAATAAAAGGATATTTCGTGCTGCTGGTTGCCGTTTTGTTGGCAGTGGTGATAAATTCGTGCGCCCCTACGATTTATGGCGCTCGCAAACACCGGAAGGATAGGAATTGTGGTTGTGAAAATTATTCCCCACATCAAACAAATTTAGCATACATATTAGAAAATAATTCAGGAAATGAACGCTAAAAAATTTCTCATTCTTATAGAAAAATACTTTTTTATCACCTTGGGATTGGCTCTGTTTGCTTTTGGGTGGACGGCTTTCCTGATTCCCAATCAAGTTACGGGGGGGGGTATCAATGGTATTGCGTCGATTATCTATTTCGCAAATCCTACTGTATCCGTGGGTGTTTGGGTATTTCTGATGAACATTGTTCTGGTGGCCGTAGCGTGGAAAATATTGGGGAAAAGGTTTTGTGTTGACACGATTATTTGTACGGTCATTATGTCGTTATTCATGATGATTGGTCAGTGGTTGTTCCCCAAACCGATTGTCCCCAACGATCCCTTTATGTGTGCCATGGTCGGTTCGGCATTGGCAGGTGTCGGTGTCGGATTGGCTCTCAATTATGGTGGCAATACCGGTGGAACTGACATTATCGTTTTGATGATATCCAAGTATCGGAATGTATCATACGGCCGTCTCACACTCTATCTGAATATTCTTATTGTATTATCATCCTATCTTACTGTTCATGACCCCGTAAAGTTGGTTTATAGTGTGCTGGTGCTTTTCGCTTATATGCTCTTTTCCGATCTTGTCATTGATGGTTATAAGCAAAGTTTTCAATTCATGGTTTTTTCTGCTAAAAATCAGGAAATTGCAGAACGCATCAACAAGGAACTGAAACGGGGGGCTACTTTTTTGAAAGGGACGGGAAGTTACAACCGTACCGAATCCGATGTGTTGCTTATTGTAGCGCATCGTACGGATAGAGTGAACATTATCCGCATTATTAAAGAAGTGGATGACAGCGCTTTCATCTCTATCTCCAAAGTGCAAAGTGTTTTTGGAAAGAATTTTGAAAAAATCAGATAATCCATGAAGATTTTTCATAAAATAGTGGTCTTGTCATTGTGTCTGCTCTTCTGCTGTGCATGTACCAAGAAGAATCAGATTACTATTCAGGGAGATATACAAAATGCGGAGGGACAATATATCACCATTAGCAGAATGAATTTGAATGAATTGCAGGTGATTGATTCTGTTCCTGTTCAGCATGGTAAGTTTGCGCTTGCACTGCGTCCTGAAGACGGAGAATATGCTTTCTACCAACTTTCATTGAGAAAGGATAATGCGCTGACAACCATCGCTAAGAAAGGGGATCAGTTGAGATTTACGATAGATGCCCAACCAATGGTGAAAAGCTACTGCGTAACAGGAGGCCATGAGGCTGAACTGCTATGTGAATTAGACCATCAGCTGTCATTGTTTATTGATTCTGTTCAAATTTTAGAGCAATATTATTATGTTGATATAGAAAATGATTCGTTGAGGAGTTATATCAATTATTGCTATTTGCAGATAAAAAACCACCATAAAGAGTATCTGAAGAATTTTATCTGCCAAAATCCTCAATCTTTGGCTTGTTTGGTGGCTTTTTATCAAAAATATAATAACGGTAAGTTTTTTTCGGAAGAGGAAGACAGGGATATTTTAATGTTTATTTATGATAATTTGTCAAAGAAATATCCTCATGATGAAAATGTTAAATGGCTTGGAAAACGATGTAGTTAATTTTAATATTAATTAAAATTAGATATTATGAAAAAAATTTCTATTCTTTTATTGTTTGTTAGTGCGTGTATATTGGGATTTGCACAAATTCCTAACGCTGGTTTTGAAATGTGGACTTCTGATACCCAAGCGGATGGGTGGAACTCTTCTTTTTCTTTCAACAGAACCATAGAAATAGGGTACTTCCCAATCCCGATTGAAATTGAATATTCGGCAGCTGAACAGACTACCGATGCCCATTCGGGAAGTTATGCCATGAAATTGGTGCCTTACCCTACAAATATTATGATGTTAGGTGACATTACGATTCCTGGTATTTGTCAATTGGGTGGTTTTGATTTGAGCTCATTGGAAAATGGAGATTTGTCGGATTTGGCAGAGTTTGACTTCGATTTTACCAATTTGATGTATGGCGGTGCTCCTTGTCATGAGACACCATTAAAGGTGAAGGCATGGTTAAAATATTTCAGTGATGAGGACACATGCACCATCTTGGTTTTGGCTACGCGTCGGAATAATAATATCTTGGAAATCGTGGCAAGAGGTGAGCTGAAAATAGGGGAGACAGTAACCAATTATACCCAATTTGAAGTCCCTGTTGAAACTTTGATAGAGGGGGCGGTACCCGATTCCATTAATATTGTTTTCGCAGGTGCTTCCAGCAGGAATTGCAGTGAAATCACAGAGTTGTTCGTTGATGATGTAACTCTGGAAACAGCAGCGGGCATATACGATTTGAATAACTTTTTGTTTAGTGTTAGTCCTAACCCCGCCACGGATAAAGTAACATTAAAATCCATCAGTACTGAGGCGTATGATGCTTGTCTGTACGATATGAATGGCCGTTTGATGTGGCAGGGAACCCATTTGCATGATCGTACCGACATAGATGTATCTGTTTATGCAAAGGGAACTTATGTTGTTACGATAACACAGAATGGTAAGGTTCGCAGTGAAAAAGTGATGATTCAATAGTATGGAATTTTGGTTAGCGCCGTTGCACGGCATTACCCATTATCATTTTAGAAATTGTTTAAACCGCCACGTTGGGGGAATCAGTGTGGCGGTTACCCCTTTTTTACCCGTTGAAGCAGCCGGTCGCTTAAATGTTAAAAAATGGGTGGATATTCAACCTGATAATAATGTCGGATTGGATATTATTCCGCAATTGATAGGGAATACTCCCTCGCACTTTGTGGATACTATTCGAGCTTTGCAGGGGTTGGGTTACGAGCGTTTTAACTGGAATATTGGGTGCCCTGCAGCGCAAGTGGTGCGAAAACGCCGCGGTTGTGGAATCATGCCTTATCCGGAAATGGTGGAAGCGGTGGTTCGCGAGGTGGCTGACCAAACAACCTGTCGCTTTTCTATCAAAATGCGTTTGGGATTGAAAAGACCCCAAGAATCCTTTCAAATTTTGGAAAGACTGCAAGGTTATCCGTTAGATTTTGTTGCAGTTCACCCGCGTTTGGGAGTACAAGAATACGAGGGTGTGCCAGATCTGACCGCTTTTCAGCAACTGCAAAATGCTTTTCATTACCATTTTGTATATAGTGGGGATATTGTGGATTTGCTATCATATCACCATATACAATCTTATTTTAATGTGGTGGATTGTTGCCTATTGGGGCGGGGCATTTTGAGAAATATCTTTTTGGCAGAGGAGTTGCAGTCAGGGAAAACCTTGCCTCGGGAGGTGCGTTTCCGGCGCTTTCAACACTTTTATGAAGATTATACAAACACCTTGCTTTCCGCCCGCGGACCGCATGCTGCGTTGGCAAATCTGAAAGAATTATGGCACTACTTTGCCACTTTTTTTCATCTTTCCCCAGAAAACTTAATAGAACTTTTGCGTTGTACTGATTACACCGCTTTTGATGCACTCGCACATGACATTGTATTACGTGCACAAAACGTATAAATCTTCCCGTTCATTGATGCACAATACGGGTATTCCTTCTTCATTTCCTATTAATCGCCGCTCTTTAGCACCCAATAACAGGTCGATCAACGAGTAGTATTTGGTCGTCATAATTACCAAAACGGAAGGATGATATTGGTCAGTGTTTTGCAAAATGTGCAAGTCAATATTATCTATGTGATTATCAATAACTTCTTTATTGGATGCAATCTCTAAATTTTGATAAAGTTTATCAATGAATTTAAGATTGTCTTCTGTTTTTTGTTGGAGAAATTCATCGCGGTAAGCAGTGTGAATAATATGCAGATTGGATTTTCCGAAGCGGTGAAAATAACCTGCCCACAATGCTTTCTCCTTCTCTTGGCGATGGATATCTATGGAAAGGAAGACCTCTCTCCATTGTGGGTCGGTGGGAGCATCTTTGCCGACGGTCATCACGGGCAATCGCGATGGTTTAATGAATTTTAACGCTTTTTTCCGATTAAAAAATGTGTTTTTTTCATGGGAGGCTACTCCAATAACATACATAATGCTGTTGCTTTCATCTGCAAAATGGTGCAGTGATTTTAAAGAGAAAGCCTCTTCTTTTATCTGTGTGTTTATTTGCGGAAAATTTTGTCTTATCCATGACTGATAATCAAAATTCTCACTTTGGGCGGGTTTGCCATTAAAAGAAAAATGGGGAATTATGGTGAGTGAAGCTTGGAAGAAAGCGGCTAATGTGGCAGCGGAGCGAACAGCGGCAATGCCATAAGGTGTGCCGTCGCTGAGGGCAATAATGTTTGTTTTTTTCTTTGCTTCCATTATTGTAAGCCTTTGACGTGAGGTTTCGCGGCTACATATTCTTTGAGGTAGAAGGGTTCAAAATACGCTATATCTTCAAACTGTTTTTGGGAGAATTTTTTTGCAGAAAGGTCTGCCATATTTCGGGCGGAGATGGGGGTGGAGTCAAGAATGGCATGCTCATATTGACGGAGTATGGGGGTGCATTTTTCCACGCCGTTGCCACAAAACACTATTTGGTGATTTTGAGCCAAGGGTGTGAATGTATTTTCCTCTACTATGATTGCTGAAACATCGGTAATGGGTTGCAGTAGAGTGTCGTAAATACAAGTATATACTTCCATGCGGCGGGCATCCAAAAGAGGGATTATTTGATGTTTGGGAGAGTATGAATGCGCCACGCCAGCGGCAATAATCTGCAAAGTAGGAATGGCAATTAGAGGGATATTGAGTGCGTAGCAGAGGCCTTTGGCTGTGGAGGTTCCGATACGGAGACCGGTATAGGAGCCTGGTCCCATGCTGATGGCGACAGCTTCCAGTTGATGAGAAGCCAATTGGGTTTCTTTTAATACTTCGGCAACAAAGGGCAGTAGGGTTTTCGCGTGCGATTTGCCATCATTGTTCTCGCGATAGGCGAGGAGCGTTGAATTATTAGTCAAAGCGACCGAACAAATGTCGGTCGCTGTATCTATATTTAAAATGTAAGCCACGATAAATGGTTATTCGTTAACTTCTTCAGCTTCTTTTTTGCAGGAGCAGCAGCATGGACGTTCAAATGCTTTCCAAACGAGAGCAGCCAAGCCGGCACCAACAAGAGGAGCAAGGATGAAAATCCAAATTTGGCTAAGACCCACACCGGCACCTTCTACACCGCTGATAGCATCCAATACAGCTGGAGCTAATGAACGGGCAGGGTTCACTGAAGTATTGGTAATAGGAATAGTTACAAGGTGAATTAAGGTCAGCGACAAGCCGATGGCGATGCCTGCAAAGCCAGCAGGAGCCTTTTCGCTGGTAGCACCAAAAATAACCAATAAAAACAAGAAAGTCATCACGCATTCAGCAATTACGCATTGAGGGATAGTGTAGCCCAAAGAGTATGGGTCAGCGGCATTCACTGCGAGTCCGTCCATTTTTCCTACGAGGAAGGCCAAAATACCGACACCGATGAATGCACCGATAATTTGGAAAAGGATGTACATGAGGGCATCTTTTCCAGAGATTTTTTTAGCTATCCACATAGCAAAAGTGATGGCGGGATTGATGTGGCAACCCGAAATGGGGCCAATAGCATATACCATCGTCATAACTGACAAGCCGAAGGCGATGGAAACGCCTAAAAATCCGATACTTAATAAACCGAGTGTGCCAGGGCCAGCAATGACAGCACTTCCACAGCCCATTAAAACGAGGACTGCTGTTCCAATTAATTCTGCAATGTACTTTTTCATAGGATGAATAATTTAAATAACGGTGCAAAGATACATAAATTTAAGTAGCATACATATATGTCAGTTTAATATATACTAACTTTTTTTGTAAAAAAAATTTTTTATAAAAAACTGAGAATTAAAATATTACAAAAAGAAGATTAAAAAAAATAAAAAAATAGTATTTTGATGAATGCGGTAATGAAAAAAAGTGTATTTTTGCAGCCTCAAAAGAGAAAAGTTCTTTGGAGTTGCCTTGGTGGTGGAATTGGTAGACACGCGGGACTTAAAATCCCGTGATCATTGCGATCGTGCGGGTTCAAGTCCCGCCCGAGGTACGAACTAAGGTAAATTAAGCGGAAGTAGCTCAGTTGGTAGAGCATAACCTTGCCAAGGTTAGGGTCGCGAGTTCGAGTCTCGTTTTCCGCTCAAAACTTTCGCGGAAGTAGCTCAGTTGGTAGAGCATAACCTTGCCAAGGTTAGGGTCGCGAGTTCGAGTCTCGTTTTCCGCTCAAAATAAAAAAAGCTCAGTCAATTGATTGGGTTTTTTTTTTACGTTGATCAACGACAAACGTTTGGTGTTTTTAGTAATTCATGAAAACAAAGTAAATGGAAGCATTGGCAATCGCAATAATAGTTGTAGTTGTACTTGTCATCATATATCTCATTGTTCAAAATGTCAAAAAAAACGATGAGATTGAAAAATTAACCCAAACTGAAGAAAGGTTAAGAGAAGAGAACTCCAATTTAACGAAACAAGCAAAAGAACTTCATGACAAAGTTTCAATGTTGGAATACCAAACTTATCAATTACGCGCGCAAAGTCATACCCTTAAAAATTTGGCGCAGAATGTTCAAGATTCCATTTCTCATCTATATCGCAGATCATCCGACATCACCGACATCATGAGCATATTGTCTTTCAAGACAGCAAATTCC